>DATDFI010000243.1:0-4188 GCA_036522695.1 Bacteroidia bacterium
ATACTGCCCGCGAAAGCACGCCTGTTCAGTTCTTCCACATCGGCCATCACCACTTCATACTCCAAACCTTCCGTATCGATCTTGCCGTGTATCATCGCATCAAAAATGAAACAATCGTTGGGACAGGGGGAGAAACCTAATTGGATCCTATTCATAGTTTTTTCCCAAGCATGGTTTTAAAGAAATCGATATTCATGTTGCCGGTAAACAACGATTGCAGCACGAGAAACAATGAGGGTGCGACAAGGACCGCTTCAATGCCGAGCACAAGAACGATGAGAGGATTAACACGAATATTATAGCAGGAAATCCCTACCCCGGCCAGCAAACTCAAATTGAGCAAAGGCATAAAACTGTAAAAATGTTCCTTTGGTAAAAAATCGAAAAGGATGAGATCGGTAAGCGTCACCGAAAGCAGGTACAGCAGGCTTACAATGATGAAAGGCCAATACGATCCTTGCTTTTCTTCTTCGTCCATAAATTAAAATGCGTTTATGATCTCCATCGCCCTGGAATTTAATTTTTCAAGGGCCACAGGAATATTCCAGGCTGCGCGGTTGCGCTTCTCCACGTAATTGGAAATGGCGCGGACCTGCGCGCAGGCCATGTTCTGCCGTTTGCAGGCATAAAGAAAGGCCGCCCCTTCCATGCTTTCGGTATCCGGATGAAAATGAGCGAAAACCTTTTCAATACTCTTTTCATTGCCATGCACCGTGTTCACCGTAATGCCGCACACTTTAGGGATCAGTTCCAGCACCGGGTTCCTGAATTCATTTTCATTCATCACTCCCGCTTCACCTTCCAGGTTCATTTCTTTGAGCGACAAAAATTTTTCATCATCTTCCGCGCCTATCTCTGCAAAATGATCCTGCACGATGTTTACCACGCTTCCCAATTCGATAGCGCGGTTGAAACTGCCGGCCAGGCCAAGGTTAAGCGCGGCATCGCAACTATTTTCCCCGAAATATTTTCCCATCGCAAAAGCCGTAGCCACCATTCCCACACCCGTGATCATGATATCGACTGAAATATTTTTGCGGTCCGCTTTAAAAATATTCCCTTCGTTCACCTTCTTTGCTGAAAGTTTTTCCAAAAGTGGCGCGACCTCGGCCTGCGTGGCGGATGCGATGAGCAGTTTCATGTGCTGAACAGGCAGTGAAGTTACGAATTAGAATTTCGGGAGCGCATCAAAAAAAGGCCCTCTTCATGAAGACCTTATCAATTTAAGTCAACTTTCCATCAATGCAACCTGGATGAAATAAGGCTGATGAACTCTTTGCGTGTCGGATCCTGCAAAAACTCACCTGTGAATGCCGATGTGGTGGTCACCGAATTTTGCTTTTGAATGCCGCGCATCTGCATGCACAGGTGTGCCGCTTCAATTACTACGGCCACGCCCAGCGGCTTTAAGGTGTCCTGTATGCAATCGCGTATCTGCACGGTCATGCGCTCCTGCACCTGCAGCCTGCGCGCAAAGGCATCCACCACGCGGGGGATCTTGCTCAGTCCCGTGATAAATCCATTGGGTATATATGCGATGTGCGCCTTCCCGTAAAACGGGAGCATGTGGTGCTCGCACATGGAGTACACTTCAATGTCCTTCACCACCACCATTTGCTGGTACTCATCGGTGAACATGGCCGAGCGCAATTCTCCGGCAGGGTCGATACACGGACCATGCGTTAAATACTGCAGGGCTTTGGCCACGCGTTCGGGCGTTTTCAACAAACCTTCACGCTGCGGGTCCTCGTTCAATAATTTAAGAATGGAATTGTAATGCTCCGCGATCTTCTTCGTCACCTCGGGATTATATTCTTCTGTCTTTTTGTAGTTGCTCATGTGTTTACTAATTACGAATTTGTACTACTTCCCTCCGAAATATTCCACATAATTATTCTCCGTCTCATGCAAACGCACGCAATGCAATTGCCCGCCTAAATCGACAACATGCTTCTCCAGCTGCTTCCATATTGCAATGGCCACATTCTCGGTTGAAGGCATGATCCCCTTCAAAAAATCCACATCCATATTCATGTTCTTGTGGTCGATCTTGTCGCACACATGCTTGCGTATGGCCGTACTCAGTTCCTTCAGGTTAAGCACAAATCCCTTATCGGGATCCACCTCGCCTTTTACCGTAATATATAAGGTATAGTTGTGTCCGTGCCAGTTAGGGTTGGCGCATTTCCCAAAGACCTCCAGGTTCTTTTCATCGCTCCAGGCCGGGTTATGCAGGCGGTGTGCCGCATTAAAATGCTCCTTACGTGTTAGGTAAACCATTTTCAATAAATAAGGGTGCAAATATACGGCAGCAAATGAGTTATTCGTTATAGGTTAAGGGTTAAAAGTTATTCGTTCTTATGGCCCCCCGAATAACTGTTAACGAATAACCTCCTGTTATGGAATTCTTTCCTCCCCTGCATCCTATTCCAAAATTTCATAACTTTACACAACCTTCAAAAAACCATAAAAATGGACAACTACAACAACTACAACTTCTCACAAACGCAAGCGCCCGCACAAGGCACCGTTGCCAAGGCGTTCATGGCTAATGTATTTTCATGGATGTTCCTCGCACTCACCGTAACCGCGGTTACTTCATACCTTTTTGGTACTGTAAGCAGTCTCCAGGAACTCCTGTTCCAGTATGGCCGTCCCACGCCCCTGTTTTATATAGCTGTTTTTTCACCCATCATTTTCCCGTTCATCATCTCCTTAGGTTTCGAGCGCATCGGGTTCTCCCTTATGGTTGGACTTTTCATGCTCTATTCTTTCGTGATGGGCATGAGCATGTCTTTCATCTTCATGGTGTTCGCACACGCTTTTATCTTTAAAACCTTTGCTATCACTGCCGGTGCGTTCGGTGGAATGGCCCTGTTGGGTTATACTACCAAAACCGATCTCACCCGTCTCGGCTCCATCCTTTATATGGCGCTTTTTGGAGTGATCATCGCTTCTATTGTAATGATGTTCACCGGTGGCGATACTTTCCTGATCGACATGCTTTGCGTAGTGATCTTTACCGGTCTTACCGCTTTCAAAGTGCAAATGCTTAAGAACCTTGGCGACCAGGCCGGTCTCGACAGCGTGAACGGACGTAAACTGGCTGTTTGGGGTGCGCTCAGCCTGTACATCACTTTCATCAATCTTTTCCTTACACTGCTCCGCCTGTTCGCTCGCAGGTAATTGTTAAAAGCTGAGTGTTAAAATCTTGTAAAGAGGAAGCCGAAAGGTTTCCTCTTTTATTTTTTACTTTCGTCACACCTACGAATTACGTCCCCCGGCTACGCTCGGGATGACATACGAATCAGGATAGAACAAAAAATATATATGAAAGCATACGTATTCCCCGGCCAGGGATCACAGTTCCCGGGAATGGCCAAAGACCTCTACGAAAAGTCAGCGCTTGCCAAAGAGATGATGGATAAAGCCAACGACATTTTGGGGTTCCGTTTAACGGATGTGATGTTCAGCGGCACGGAAGAAGAGCTGAAAAAGACCAATGTGACGCAGCCTGCTATTTTCCTTCACTCGGTGGCAATGGCTGCAACGCTTGGCGAAAACTTTCAGCCGCAAATGGTGGCCGGGCATTCGCTTGGTGAATTTTCTGCTTTGGTTGGAAATAAGACACTGGCCTTTGAAGACGCCCTCCGCCTGGTACATAAGCGCGCGCTGGCCATGCAAAAGGCCTGCGAACTCAACCCGTCCACTATGGCCGCTATCCTTAACCTTGATGATAAAGTGGTGGAAGATATTTGTGCCGAAATAACAAAAAGCGGGGAGGTGGTGGTTGCCGCCAATTACAATTGTCCCGGCCAGCTGGTGATCTCCGGCACCATCAATGGCGTGAATATTGCGTGCGAAAAAATGAAAGCCGCAGGAGCTAAACGTGCGCTGGTGCTGCCCGTGGGTGGGGCCTTCCACTCCCCGCTCATGGAACCCGCCCGCGTGGAACTGGAAGCAGCCATCAACTCAACAAACTTTAACAAACCTGTTTGTCCTGTGTACCAGAATGTAACGGCCAGCGCAGTGAGCGACCCGGAACAAATAAAGAAAAATCTCGTAGCACAGCTCACGGCTCCCGTGCGCTGGACCCAGACCGTTCAGCAAATGATAGCTGACGGAGCTACTTCTTTCACCGAGGTGGGTCCGGGCAAAGTGTTGCAGGGGCTGGTGAAAAAAGTGAAC
>DATDFI010000244.1:0-9912 GCA_036522695.1 Bacteroidia bacterium
GAGCGGCCTTCGATGTGGTGGCGCTCGATGAAATGAACCAGCTCTCCGTTTTTAAACAGTGCGATGGCCGGTGAGGAAGGAGGGTAAGGCGCAAAATATTTCCTGGCCTGGGCGGTGGCTTCAGTGTCGAAACCGGCAAAAACGGTAGTGAGTTTGCCCGGACGCTTGTTGTTTTGAACGGCAAGCCTGATGCCCGGCCGCGCAGCGCCTGCTGCGCATCCGCATACGGAGTTCACCACCACTAAAACGGTCCCCTCTGATTTTATGGCCGCATCAACAGCTGCGGGTGTGGTCAGGTCTTCAAAACCTATCCCCACCAGTTCCTGTTTCATGGGTTTTACAATTGCTTCTGGATACATGATTCTGGTTTTTATGATTGAAAACTTATCTGTGAATTCACTGTTGCAAATTTACGAATTTCCGTGGAAGAAATTCCACATTTTTCCCGCCATCGCTCACCTGTTCGAAGTACGCTTTCGCAATTGTTTCCGGGTATTTCACCCTTAGTTAGAGCCTCTCGTTCGGTATTCCCGTAAATATGGGTGGAAACAAAATGCAATTGAATGCATGCAAAAAATTACGCTATGAAGAACGAGAAGATTACCGTTTTCCTGGTTGATGACAGCGAGGTGGCGGCCGAATCGCTTGCAGAGGAGCTGAAAAATTCGCTGCACTGTACCGTAAGGAAATTTTACACGGCCGAGGATTGTCTCATGCATCTTGGCGAACATCCTGATCTTGTACTCGCTGATTATTACCTCGATGCGGATTATTCGAAACGGATGAACGGGGACCAGCTTCTTTCAAAGATCAGGAAGGAGCAGCCGCACCTGCCGGTGATCATGTATTCGGCACGCAATACTGCAGAGGTGGTGAGACGCCTCATGCGACTGGGGGCATCAGCGTTTGTCCCCAAGGAAAAGAATTTCATTCGTATCGTGCGCAACGCGGTGGCGCGCCAGGTGGATAAGATCCGCACGGAGTATGCCGATACGATCGCCCGGAGGGAGATCATCACCGTGTGTTTACTTTTTATCGCTGCGGTATTTGTTTTGCATTGGTGTCTTCCTGAAGTGCTGCCTTATTTTATGATCGCACTTTACGTGGTCGGCTGCATCTGGCTTTTCTTCGGGGAGCGAAAAAAGGAAAGAACAACAGGAGGTCATTCGAGTAACGGACACATCATCAAACCCCAGAACTGAATGGAAAATTCGATCTATACCGTATTCATCGTGGAGGACTCGGAAGTGTACCGCGAGATGCTGGTGCATGCCCTTAACTCCGGCAGGCCCGGGCAAGGTGTCTTGTTCAGTTTACGCGATTTTGCTTCGGGCGAAAAATGCCTGCAATACATCCACCTCAAACCCGATGTGATCATCCTCGATCATTTCCTGAACGGGAGCGGCTCCCTCTATAATATGGATGGGCTTTCGGTTTTGCAGCGCATTAAAAAATTTTCTCCGTCTACCGAAGTGATCGTACTGAGCAGCCAGCAGAACCGGCAGGTATATGAAGACTTTTTGAAGAAAGGTGCAAGCCGCTACCTGCAAAAGCAGGAGACGGGTCCCTTCCGCGTGAAGGAATCGCTGATACGCATGTTGCGTGATAAAGAAAGGAAGAAGCTGAGGAACGAGCTGTTGCGCTGGATCACCTGGGGTACGGCCGCGGCAGCCTGTCTATCATTATTGTTCATCCATCTATTATAAAGTAACAAAAGCGATTGCGAGAAGTATAACGTGTAGCATGAGCCTCTTACGGTAAGCTTTTTGCATTAAAAGTAAAAATGCCCGAACATGCTGCTCCGATGCGCGATAATAGATGACGACCGGGTCTTTACGGACATCCTCGCTCAATATATTTCGAAAACGGATTTTATCGAGTTGCAGGGAGTGTATCCCGATGCGGCATCCGCTTTGGCGGGTATAGACTTTAACCGTGTGGATTTTCTTTTCCTTGATGTGGAAATGCCGGGCGTGAGCGGCATTGAATTTTTAGAAAGCCTTACCGTCACTCCTCCCGTGATCTTCGTTTCACGCAATAAGGAATACGGTGCCGATGCATTCGATCACGATTCCATCGATTACCTGCACAAGCCCGTTCCCTACGCGCGCTTCCTCAAAGCCATCAACAAAGCCAAACGATTTTTTTCCGGCAGTGCCAAAGGCAGTACAGCCGGTGATTCTGCCCGCATTTTTGTGCGGCACGAGCGTATGTGGATCCGTATACCGGTGAACGACATCCTTTACATCAAAGCGGATAATAATGACGTAGTGATCAAAACCCATGACAAGGTTTATCGCACGCACAGCAAGCTCAGGGATATTTATGATCACCTGCCCGAGGAGCGTTTTTTCCAGGTACACCGTTCCTACATCGTGCAACTCGATAAGATAGAAAAGGTGGACGGGGAAGTGATCGAAGTGAATGCGCGTACCATTCCGGTGAGTAAAACATACCTCAGGGAAATGTACCGTAGGTTGAATATTTCCGCATAAACGGCTTCTAAAGTCATGAGCAGCGATGACCAAGCGTCCGATACCTACCATAAAAGGCGTTTTTGTGAACAGCCATGTGAACATGGTGCGGAAATTGAAAGGAGAGGAAGGTTTGAAACAAATGGAAACGCGATACGGAAGGCCCCTCCGGTTCAAATACCTGGAAGAGGTTCCGGTAAGGGATGAGGTGCGTATCATTGAGATCGCACTCGACCTGGTGAGTGAGAAAAGAATTTCCCGCAGCGAACGCAGCTTCGAAGCGGGCCGTTTGCATTTCCGCAATTTTGCCGGCACACCGCTCGGGAAACTCGTGATGCTTTCACTCCCGAGAAATTTCAAAACCATCATGATGCGTATACCTCACGTGGCTTCACATGTATTTCGTCATGTGGGCTTCACGGTAAAGGACCTCGGTGACCGCTCGGTGAGTGTTTTGATGGAGAATAACGATTACCCCATTGAACATTTTCGCGGGGTGTTTTATGAGTGGCTCGTGTTCCGCAAATACAAAGGCAGCGTGGAGGCCAAGGAGATCCCGGGAAATATTTACCGATACATCATTTCATGGAAATGATCAAGGAGACCTCATACCGAAAGGAGCTGGAAACCTATCGCAAGAAGGTCCTGGAAAAGATACGCGGTCTGCTCCCTGTCTTTGCAAAGGCCTCCATTGGAAATTTCTCCACGGATGTAAAGATCCCCGATCGTGTGGACGAATTCACGGGGTTATATGTGGGTGTGCAGGTGATGCTGGAAGTGATACGGGAAAAGATCGCGGAATTCGAGCGGGTGAACAGTGAACTGAAAAAAACGGTGTTCGACCTGCACCGAGAGATCGAGGAGCGTGAGAAAGCGCAGGAGGAACTGGCGCAGAGCCGTGAGCGCCTCGATAATTTTATGAATTCGGCTACGGATTATTTTTCCCTTTTTGATGAGGACCTCGTCCTGATCGATATGAATAAGGCAGGGTACCAGGCTCTCGGGCTTAAAGATAAACGTTCGCTCATCGGCAAGCATATCCTTGAGCTTTCCCCTCATATACGTGAAGCCGGGCGGTACGAGATGTATCGTGCGGTGATCCGCACCGGCACGCCTTCCATCTCCGAAGATTTCCTGGTGCATTCCAAAACGGGCGAACGCTATTTCCGCTCCACCGCTTTTCGCGTGGGAAAAGGTTTGGGTATCATCTCGCGCGATATCACCCTGCAGAAAAAATACGAAGAGCGCCTCGAGAACCTCGCGCGCTTTTCCTCCGAAAGCCCTAACCCCATCCTGCGTTTCTCACTCGAAGAAAATAAGGTGCTGTACACCAACCGGGCCGGAGAAAAATTGCTCGGGCTGTTCTGTAATCGCAGGACCAAGTCCATCAAGAAGGAATGGCTCGATCATTTCCGGCAGATCAATCGGAAAGGGAAGATCGACAAGCACGAGCTGGAAGTGGACGGAAGTATTTACATGTGCACCCTTGTTCCCATCGACCAGAAGAAATACCTGAACCTTTACGGTGATGACATTACAGCGGTGCGCCAGGCAGAAGCTGAATTGCGCAAGCTTTCAGTGGTGATCGCCAAAACGGATAATGCAGTGGTGGTGACCGATCCCAACGGGCGCATCGAGTGGGTGAACGAAGGATTTGAGCGATTGACGGGTTACAGGCTGGAAGAAGTGAAAGGCACAAGAGGAGAAATGTTGCGCCAGGGAAAAAAGACGGGATTGGACCCGGGCACGCCTTTCTTCCGGAAAATGATGGAGGAAAAGCAAGCCGTTTCCTACGAGTCGCGCAATTATAAAAAGGATGGGACCGAATACTGGATCTTCAGCACACTCACTCCTGTTTTAAATGAGCGAGGTGAAGTGCAAAGTATAGTTGTTGTGGAATCCGATATCACACTCAAGAAAAAGGCGGAGCAGGAAATGGTCCAGGCCAAACGCATTGCCGAAGAGTCGGCAAAGGCCAAGGAACAATTTCTTGCCAACATGAGCCACGAGATACGTACACCCATGAACGCGATCATGGGTATCGTGCAGCTGATGCAGGACATGGAGCTGAATGATAAACAGCGGGAGTATTTGCGCACGATGAATTTTGCAGGAGAAAATTTGCTTTACATCATTAACGATGTACTCGACCTGTCGAAGATAGAATCCGGTAAAATGCCCATCGAGCGCATTGAATTCAACCTGCATGAGCTGGTGAATCAACTCATCAACCAGGTGCGTTACCGTGCGAAAGAAAAAAAGATCGAATTACTCCACGATATCCAGGCCGGTGTTCCACCCATTGTGATCGGTGACCCGGTCCGGCTTAACCAGGTACTGCTCAACCTCCTGAGTAACGCGATCAAATTCACAGATAAAGGTCACGTGAAGCTCAGTGTGCGTAAGACCGGTCAAAAGTCGAAGATGGTGAAATTGCGTTTTGATGTGGAAGATACCGGCATAGGTATCCCGAAGGACATGCAGGAACAGGTGTTCCGGGAATTCGAGCAGGCGCACAAAGGCACCGCGCGTAAATACGGTGGAACCGGGTTGGGCCTTGCGATCGTGAAACGCCTGGTGGAATTGCAAAAAGGTGTGGTGTTCCTCAAAAGTGAACCGGAGCGGGGCTCTGTTTTTTCGGTGGTGTTGCCCTTCATGATAGGTGACGGAACAAAAAAGAAAAAAGGAAGGAAGCCCCCGGGAGCGATAGAAGTTGAAAAAATAAAAGGCATGCGGGCATTGCTCGTGGAGGATAATGTGTTAAATCAAATGGTGGCACAAAAATTCCTTGAGGGATTCGGGCTGAATGTTCGTATGGCTGATAACGGAACTCAGGCCATTGAACTTCTGCACGAGGAAGATTTCGATCTTGTGCTGATGGATATACAAATGCCGGAAATGGACGGTTATGCAGCCACGCGCTTTATCCGTGAAAAAATGAACGAGACAAAAAAACGGGTCCCTATCCTGGCCATGACCGCACATGCCATCCATGGCGAGGAAGAAAAATGCTTGAAAGCCGGTATGAACGATTACATCTCGAAACCGCTGAGCCGTGATGTGTTAAGAGATAAGGTGGTGCGTTTATTGAACTTAAAAAGCGAAGCGTCATGATGAATATGAACGAGATCAGGGAATTTCTCGGCAACGATGAGGAATTTATTGCCCGGCTCATGGATAAGTTCGTGCAGGAATCGGCCCTTGATATAGAAAAGTTGCGGGGAGCCTCGGGTGAGGGTAACTGGGAGATGACCCGTGCGGTGGCGCACAAAATGCTCAGCTCCACACGCATTTTCGGTATCGATGAACTGAATTCAACACTCGAAGAGATCGAGACCATAGTGAACAACAGGTTGGGGACCGGCCGCATTCCCGCATTGGTGGAGAAAGCCCATGCGAATTGGAAAAAAGCCATCGCTGAAGTAAAAGAAATGCGAAGCCGGATAAAAGCCTGAGCGTTTCAATATTTCGTAAGCAGCAACAATGTTTGCTGCTTTTTTTACCCTTTTCCCAAGCTATTTCACAAACCAAACAGGGCTTTTCGTCACGTTTTCATATTGGAGCGCAGCGCTTCTCGTAAACCAAGGTGTAAACGTTGAAGAAAGATGAGCACGGAAATTTTATTGCATCAGCCGGTGAATGTGCAGGAAGCTTTAAGGGAGGCCAGGCAGCTCGGGTTCATTCATCGCTTTTTCGTGGATGGATCGGCCATACGCTGGGGAAGAAAAAAATATGATCCGGTGGATGTGGCCATCGTGGACCAAAGAGAAGTTAAAATGGGAGGAAGAACAGGAATGCTGTACTACCTGGTGTCGTGCGATGGTGAATTGGGTGTGGCGTTATTGAGAGAAGGTGTGCAGCGTTTAAAAAGGACCTGGGACAAAATATTATTGAAATGAGCGTTAATTCAAAATGAAGTTTATTTTCTCAAAATGAGAAAGAGAAGAGTTTTGTCGCGTAATAAGTGGTTGAAGCTGAAAGTGTTTTAAGGCAAGTGGTGCATGGCACAGGCTTGGGGAAGAACGGCAGCGAAAAAACAGAGGGCAGATGAAGATGAGAAAAAAAATACACGGAGTGGTTCCCTATATCACGATCGTTTTTTTAGCAGGATTCATTTCCTGCAGTAAGCAAAAACTCAGTGGTATGGAGAATAAGCCAATGCGTCCGGGTTTCCCCGTTCGCGTAACGGATGGCCCGGCCGATTATTCAGCATTGAAAACCGAGATCGTGGATGTGCAGGCTTACCTGGAAGGGAACGGGTGGATCGATGTAGATCATTCGCTGCAGCATTTCAATGTGCTGGCCTTGAGCAATGGAAGGGAAACACATATTGCAGAGAATGCGATTGTTGGCACGGGCCATTACAGCAAGCTGAGGATAGTATTCGGGGAAAACAATATGCTTACGTATCCTGTTTCGCATCCGGGAATGGCCGATACCAATATTACTGTTCAGTTGAAATGGGACCACCCGCGCATTGTGCAGGTACCTATCGATGTAACGGTAAATGAAAAGCAGGGCGCTGACCTGATGCTCGATATAGATGTGTCGCGCTCAGTGGTAAAAGCGGGAGACGATTATTTTTTCAGACCTGTGGTCCATGTATTGCAAGACCGCAGAACGGGCTTGCGCGGAAGAGTGAATGGAACGAGGTCGGCATCGGTTTACGTGATACAGGCACAGGATACCCTGAGTACCTGCTGCGATGCGGATGGAAATTTTATGGTGCGTGGGCTTGATCCGGGTACGTATGATATGATCATCGTGCCGGTAAAGGACCCGCAACACCCGAACATGGCTGCCAGCCACGAGATGGATGATATTTCGGTGATCAAAGGTTCGATAACGGAATTAGGAATATTCAGGTTTTAGGGCGAAGGAGGAAACAGGAAAAAATAATACGCGAGGAGAGAGCCGCAATTGCGGCCGGAAAATGTGAAAGAATGAAAGAAGTTAAAAAAATATTCCGGATAGTGGTGGTGGAGGACAGTGAGTTCTTTAACAACCTGCTTACCCGTCAGCTCAGGCACTACACCGAGGCGCTTGCGCTGGAGAAGAACTGCCGTTTCGAAGTGCAGTCCTTCACCAATGCGAGTGATTGCTTGCGCAATATCAATTCCGAAACCGATATCGCTTTCGTGGATTTTTACCTGGGCAGCGGCCTTACCGCGGATGATGTGCTGGAAAAATTCAAGAAGCGTTGTAAGGATTGCAAGGTCGTGATCATGTCGCAGGTGCGAAACCTGAAGACTTCCATCATGACCATGGCGAAGGGTGCGTTGGATTTTATTTTTAAAGATATCCATGCGTTGCCCAGGGCCTGTTTTTTGGTGGAGGAGATCGTGGACAAAAAATTGCGTTACCGCAATAACTGATGGATGGCAAGAGGACATACGAAGTACTGATCGCTGACCGAAACAAGGCGTTTTGCGCGAAACTTGAGAAGGTGTTCGGCCGTATGATAGCTCATATGGCCGGTGCACGTGTGCGTGTAAATTGCGCAGATGACCCTGCTTCATTGAAGAAACTGAAGCGAAAGGCCATTTACATGGCCTGCATCGATATGGATGCAGCTAAAAAATGGGGACCGGAACTTGCAGCTTTCCTCGGGGGAATAAAGGATTGTGTGAAAGTGCTGATGTTCTCGCGCAAGGATGTACTTTCGTTCCGCAAATACTCAAAAGGTAAAAGCGGGCCGCTTCAATTTGATGCGACCGTGCTGAAGGATGACCAATCGATAGAACTTTTACTGGAGCTGGCCAGGATCTTCCTTCAACCCATGCTGAAGAAAACCTGAATAAACTTTTATGCGGAGTTTTTCATTCGAGATCCGGGTGATCATTTTTACCATGTTGGTGCTGCTTGCAGTAGTGGCCACCAGCGGTATGCTCGCGTACCGCAGCCTCAGCGCCATTGTTGATTCCTCCGGCACCGATACGCTGCGCGATTCCAAACGGCTTGCGCTCAAAAATATCTTATCCGACCTGGCGGATGCAGGGAACAGTGTGCATTCCTATTCGCTGGTGAAGGACAGCGCCTACCTCGAACCTTTTTATTCTTCCGTTATTTCGGTGGATGAAAAGCTGAATCGCCTGTCGCAGCTGTATGCGAATGATGCCTCGCACCGTGAAGCCGTGGACAGCCTTTCGTACCTGGTCGCTGCGAAATACGAGATCCTCAGGAAATTCCTTACCCTGCACGATGATCAGCGCATCGTGGAATCATTGCAATTGCTTGCCACCAAAATGCACCCGCAGGAAACGACCGTGAATAGAAACCCGCCCGGCAACGACATCCCGGAACCGGTGAAAAAGGAAAGTAACATTTTCCAGCGGATCTTCGGGAAACGAACAAAGACCGTTGAAGATACTGTCGCCCAAAAAGAACCTGTAGTGAAGCAAAGCCCGATTAATGTGAAGGAAATGCAGGGCGAGTTGCTGAAAGTGAAGGAAGAGCAGTTGAAGGCATTGCAGGAATTAAATGAGCGTGAGCTTTTGTATACAAAAGAAGATAAGGGCATCAGCGACCGGATATCCGCAATAGCGTCCGGGCTGGAAAAGCACGAACTGGAAATGTTGTCGGCCTCCGCGAAAAACACCGAAGAGCAGATGAACCGCACCAACCGCGAGATCGCGATCTTTTGCGTTATGGCGGCCTTGCTGCTGCTGGTAATGGCCGCGGTGATCGCTGCTTATATAAGGAAGAACCGTGAGTACAGCAAAACGCTTGCTTTGGCGAAAACGGAAGCGGAGAACCTGGCGCGCGCCAAAGAGAATTTCCTGGCGGTGATGAGCCACGAGATCCGCACACCCATGAACGCAGTGGCCGGTTTTACCGAGCAGCTGCTTCAAACCGATCTCGACACCGAACAGCGAAAACAGTTGGAGATCATCAGGCGTTCGGGGGCGCACCTGCTCCGGGTCATCAATGATGTTTTAGATTTTTCAAAGCTCACCTCCGGTAAATTCACTTTTCATCGCGCACCTTTTTCGCCTGTAAATGTACTGGATGAAGTGGTGCAATTCCTCCAGCCCATTGCCGGTAAAAAGAATATCGCTTTGCGCCTGCAGCTCGATCAAAGTGTGCCATCGTATGTTGAGGGTGATGAACTGCGTTTGAAGCAGGCGATGCTTAATCTTGCGGGTAATGCAGTTAAATTCACCGATAAGGGGGAAGTGGTGATCAGCGCATCGGCCCGTGCGCGCGTGGGCAACGAACTTTTATTGCTGATCAGTGTGAGTGACACAGGCATTGGGATCCCGGCCGAAAAACTTCCGCACATCTTTAATGAATTTGAACAGGCCGATACGAGCATCAGTGCAAAGTACGGGGGGACAGGTCTCGGTCTGTCCATCACCAAAAAAATGGTGGAACTGCAGAACGGAAAAATTGAAGTGAGACCGAGAAGCGGTGGAGGCACTGAAGTGCGTGTGACCCT
>DATDFI010000245.1:0-2797 GCA_036522695.1 Bacteroidia bacterium
GGGCGGCAAGGTGGCCGAACTGGCCATGGCTAAAAAACTGGATCACATCATTGTGCCCGGTGGAATGCCTCCCCGCTCCTGCCTCGGCTATTCACTCACCCAATTGTTTTTCATTCTCTCTTCCAATAAGATCATCGGCAATGGTTTCCTCGCGCAACTCGAAGCCGGCATCAAACTCATCGACAGCCAGGAGCAGGTCATCATCCAGGAAGCAGGTGCGATCGCTGAAAAACTTCATCACAAATTCCCGGTGATCTACAGCACCACCGATCTCGAAGGCATCGCTATTCGCTTCCGCCAACAGTTGAATGAGAATGCAAAGATCTTATGCTGGCACCACGTGATCCCGGAGATGAATCATAACGAGCTGGTGGGTTGGGCACAAAAACGTGACGACATCGCAGTGGTCATTTTTCGCGACAAAAATGAATTTGAGCGCAACGATGCACGCATAGAGATCAATAAGAACGTGATCAGCAAACACGCTTCCACTATTATAGAACTCTGGTCGAAAGGAAACTCGGCCGTAGAAAAAGCCATTTACTTCATTCACCTGGGCGACTGGATCTCGGTTGCGCTTGCCGATAAGCGCGGGGTGGATGCCATGGAAGTGGAAGTGATCAACAAATTGAAATCAGAACTTTCTAAACTGTGAAGTGCGAAGTACGATCTCCACTATTAATATTCTTCGGGGACAAATTCGTAAATCGTAAACCGTAAATCCTTCTTCGTGCGCACTGTCAAATTCCTCGACATAGGTTTAACAGATTACAAAGAAGCCTGGGAAAAGCAGGAACAGCTCTTTAATGAAGTAACTTCCCGGAAGATCGCTAATCGCGACCGGACAACCAACAACCAGCAACCAACAACCAGCTTTTTACTTTTCTGCGAGCACCCGCACGTATACACACTGGGTAAAAGCGGCTCCGAACAACATCTTTTACTTGACGAAAGCGGGCTGAAGGAAAAACAAGCCACTTACTACAAGATCAATCGCGGTGGCGATATCACGTATCACGGCCCGGGACAAATCGTGGGCTATCCCATCCTCGACCTCGATAATTTTTTCACCGACATCCATAAATACCTGCGCTGCCTCGAGGAAGTGATCATCCTTACACTGGCCGAATACAATTTGAAAGGAGAACGTTATCCCGGCTACACGGGCGCATGGCTGGATGCGGGTGACCCTTTGCGCGCGCGAAAGATCTGCGCGATGGGTGTGCGCACCAGTCGATGGGTGACCATGCACGGTTTTGCCTTTAACGTGAATTGCGACCTCTCTTACTTTAATAACATCATTCCCTGCGGCATCAACGATAAGCAGGTCACTTCGCTTGCCAAAGAGCTGGGCCGTGAAGTGGATAAGGAAGAAGTGAAAGAAAAAGTAAAACGAAATTTTGAGAAGGTGTTTGAGTGCGGGTTGGTTTAACCCCTAAGACGCAGGGAGCGCAAGGAAGTACTAAACATAAATCCGCTTTAGTTTATCACTTACCCATTCGTATATTCGTACCGTCACCCCGGGCAAAGTCGAAGGGCGTATTTCGTAGATTCGCGTTTTTATTCATAATTTGTTGATGTCAACATGAGGTTTCTCAAAAAATTCTTCAAATGGTTCTTCATCATCTTAGTGGTGCTGAATGTTGCCATCCTTGTTTCAGGGAAAACGTACTTGTACAAAGGCATCTGGAACACTTACCTCAAGGGTCGAAGCGGCCCTTCCATTGACGAGTATCATATTTTCGCCAACAACAAAGTAGAAGCTTCTTCCACACCCTGGGAATGGCCCACCGCAAAAGATTACAACACCAAAAAAATTTCCGATAAGTTCCGCAGCGATTTTGAGCGCCTCGGCACCGTTTCTTACCTCGTGATCAAGGACGACAGTATACGCTATGAAGAATACTGGGATGGCTACAGCGATACTTCACACAGCAACAGCTTCAGCATGGCGAAAACCTTTGTGAGCATCTTATGCGGCATTGCCATAAACGAAGGGAAAATTAAGAGTGTTGACGACCCGGTTTGCAATTACCTTCCTGAATATTTCCCGAAGGATAAAAAAGGGAACGAACTGTGTGGCAAACTCACCATTAAACACCTGCTCACCATGAGCTCGGGCATCAATTTCGATGAGGATTATGTAAGTCCCTTCGCGTATCCCGCGCAAGCGTATTACGGCAGCGACCTCGAATCGCTCACCAAAAAATACACGGTGACCACCGATCCCGGTAAAACCTTCATTTACCTGAGCGGGAATTCCTTCCTGCTTTCACGCGTGATCGAAAAAGCTACGGGAAAAACGCTGAGCGAATATGCTTCTGAAAAATTATGGAAGCCCATTGGAGCAAAGTCCCCCGCTTACTGGAGCCTCGATCATGAAGGAGGTTATGAAAAAGCTTACTGCTGCTTTAATTCCAACGCACGCGACTTCGCGCGTTTCGGGCGCTTGTACCTCGACAGCGGGAAGTGGAATACCCGGCAAATTGTTCCTATGGATTATGTTTTATCTTCCGTAAAACCTGCCGCGCTCCTGGACGAGAACGGCAAGCCCAATGACAAATACGGTTATTCCTGGTGGCTTCTCCCTCACTACAAGGGACACGATATTTTTTATGCGCGTGGCATCCTGGGCCAGTACATCGTGGTGATACCCGATAAAAAAATGATCGTGGTTCGTCTTGGCAAAAAACGCGAGATCAGGAAAGGTGATGAGCACCCGGCCGACCTGTTCTGGTACATCGATGCGGCTTTGGAAATGTATCCTTAGATCATTGCACGCCCGCTAAGCCGCTCC
>DATDFI010000246.1:0-6379 GCA_036522695.1 Bacteroidia bacterium
GTGCTGCCTGCACCCGGCTCACTTTGCACTTCCAGTTTTCCTCCCTGTAATTCCACCAGGCGTTTTGCGATAGAAAGCCCGAAAGTGTTCTTTTCCTTCTCGTTCTCTTCACTTGTAAAATCACGGAACAGCATAGGGATCTTCTCTTTTTCGATCCCGGTGCCGGTGTCGGATATCCTGAATTCCACCCTGGCACCCGTATTGGTTTCGCTTATCAGGCGGACTTTAAGCGCTACATGACCTTTCTCGGTGAACTGGATCGCGTTGCTCAACAGGTTGATGAGCACCTGGCTTAATCGTTTATGATCGCCCTGCAGAGCGGGCGGGAGCGGGCCGATATGTTTGCGCAACTCCAGTTTTTTTTCACGCGCGCGGGCTTCGAACAGGCGCAGGGCAGTGAAACAGATCGAAGAAATGTCGAGCGGGGAATCATCAAAGGTCATTTTCCCTGCTTCTATTCTTGAAATGTCCAGCACATCGTTGATTACCACCATCAGTGCATTGGCAGAAGAACGCATGGCTTCAAGGAACCTGCGCTGCCTTTCATCCAGCTCGGTCTTTAGCAAAACATCCGTGAGGCCAATGATGCCGTTCATGGGCGTGCGGATCTCGTGTGTGATGTTTGCCAGAAATTTTTCTTTGAGCCGCGATGACCCGGTTGAAGTTTTATTTACAGGGTAATGAGGGATCTCAACGAGGGTGATCACATGGCCCGACACTTCCTGTGCCTCATTGTAAAGGGGAGAGAAGTGCAGCCGGGCGGTGCCCCTGTGGGCTTTCTTTGCCCGAAGCCTGGTCGTAATATCGAGAGATCTTCCCTCGCGCAGGGATTGTAAGGCGGCTTTCCGGTCCTTGGCAGGAAGAAGGATGTTTATGGCCGGTCGCCCGACCAGTTCCTCCGCACTGAAGCCGGTGGAACGGTTCATCAAGGGGTTACTGAAAAGGATCAGGCCTTCCGCATCAGTGATGCAGATGCCGCAACAAGTCTTCTCGATCACGTCCCTGTACAATTTTTCCTGTCGGCTTACGAGCTGGCGGCCCTGGGGAGGAGCTGTGTTTTCTTTTTTTATTTCCTGTACACCTCCAATGGCATATTGCAGCAATCCTTTTTCATCGCGTATCACTTCTATTTTCGAATGAACGGCACGTGTGGTGTCCCCGCTAAGGATCCGGAAGTTGAATTCCTGGGTGGCTCCCGTGTGCAGCACTTGCTCCAGTCTTCTTCGCATCGATTCTCGGTCGGAAGGATGAATACGGGCGAAATATTCCTGCAGATCGGGCTTAAAAACCAGGGGATCGGTGCCGAATAAAATATGTAATCCCGGTGACCAGGTGAGCCGGAAGTCCTGCAGATCGAGGGTCCAGTTTCCTATCCCCAGCAAACGTTCGGCATGAAGGCGGGCGATCTCTTCCTGCTTGCGTGTTTCACTTACCGAAATTTCAGCGGTCAATTTTATTTCCCCGGGTGACGAAAGGTGCATGCGTATTCAAAAAATGTTGATGATTCAATACCCCCGTGTTTCATTTTCTGTTTTGCGCGGAGTAGATGCGCGCAGGCTCTGCCATTTATTTTTAGGGTATTTCAATGTATAAACAAGATGAAATTTCCAGGGTTCCTCGCGCTCATTGCCGAGCGCCACCTTATGGTCACGGTAAACATCGAACCAGCGATAGCACGAGGGTAACTCCCCCGATCGCTTCCATTCCCTTCCGTTCCAATGCACGAAGCAGGTGTTGAACACATCGTAATAGGTTTCGATCTCCGGGAAATAATAATAACGCGTATTGCGGTCGAAAGCGATGCCCCAGCCGGGTTGAACTCCCGCGCTGCTCCTGCGTAGTACGCGCGAGTGCGGGTTCACCAACGTTCTGAAGAATCGTTTCAACATCGCAAATTATTTTTTGAAGTGCCTATAACGCGTTGTGCGTGGGTTGGTACCTCTTAAAATACATCATACTCATGTAAGCGAAAACAAAACCCGAGCTTATTCCTTCAAGGCTCACGCCAATTGCGGCAGTAATAGGTTCCAGGTAGCTGCCCATCAGCGCGTGCTTACGCACATAATCCATGAATCCCGCATCGAACCTCAGGTAATAGTAAATGAATATGGCGAATAGTCCCACTGCGACAAGCGTAGTGAGGCATCCTATACCTATCCCATCCAGGTAACCGGGACGATGCCCGACCATCTTTTTATAATGATTCATGGCGAGTAAAATTCCCCCGCCCAGTATTGCAAAGTTGAACAGGCGCAATTCCAAAACATAAACAAGCCCGAATAATTTCATCAAACCGAAATAACCGGCCAATGCAGCGAAGGTCAAAACTCCCGCTTTGATCCCCGTCTTCTGGTAACTCACCTTCTTCTCCATGGCTTTCTTTTTTTAAATTAAAACATCACCGCCCTGATTGTGGCGATTATTACTCAAAGTTAAGGGCCGGGGTGCGGAATGCTTTTTTTATTCGATGGCCGGAAGGCGCGTTTCGATGCCCGGGACAGAAATATGGAAATAGTTCATGCTAAAAGTTTGAGCCTTTGCATGAGGCCCTTCATTTTGGCCCGGCTTACGGGAATGAGCCTTTCACCGATGATCACGCAGTTGTCCTCGATAGCTGCGATCTTATCGAGACGGATGATGTACGAGTTGTGCGCGCGAAAAAAAAGTTTCTCAGGCAAGGCGCTTTCCATTCCCTTCATGGTGGAATGTACGGTGTACCGGGATGTAGAAGTATATAGCGTAACGTAATCGGCCAATGCCTCCACGTAAAGTATTTCACGCGTGTCGATCTTCACCAGCCTCGAATTCACTTTGATAAAAATGTGCTGGTCATCGTGCATGGTGACACCACTGCTCGCTTCATAGATCCTGCGCGCTTTTGCAATGGCTTTGAAAAAGCGTTCGTTGGTGACCGGCTTTACCAGGAAATCCGTCACATCGTATTCAAAGGCATCCACTGCGTAATCTTTATTTGAACTGATAAGGATGATCTGCGGGTGTTCCTTATCGAGTGCCGACATAAATTGCAGTCCATTCATATCGGGCATCATCACATCCAGTATAACAAGGTCGACCTGCTCGTTCATGATGATGGAGGTGGCTTCCCGCGCGGAAGGGCAGGAGCGGACCAATTTGAGGAAGGAGACCTGGCTGATCTTGTTCTCAAAATCCAGCCGGGTCATTTCATCATCATCGATGAGAAGGCAGTTCATGACCTGGATGTTTTCAAAAATCGTTCATTTATTTTTACGGGTGGCCGTCACAAAGGTTCCCTGCCCTGCGGTCACCTGTCGATACCATTAAGCCGGATGTCGAAAAGCGGGTCTTCAGGCATTGATAACGGTTCAAATCTTTTTGAGGCGATCTGAAAGATTGTTCATGACGAGCGAGGCAGCGTAGAATAAATTCCTCAATAGGTGTATGGACGGGTCACTTTTTGCACGGAAAGCTTACTTTTGTTCATCGCATGAGGATCCAATTCTGGGGCGCGGCCCGAACCGTTACAGGAAGCAAGCACCTGCTTCATCTCCCTTCCGGAAAGAAGATGCTGATGGATTGCGGCATGTTCCAGGGCGTAGGAAAAGATACCGACCCGCTCAACCGCGAATTTCCTTTCCCGGCATCTTCCATTTCATACCTCGTTCTTTCGCATGCGCACATCGATCACTCCGGGAGTATTCCCACACTTGTAAAGAGAGGGTTTCGCGGACGTATTTTTTGTACGCCCGCCACGCGCGACTTGTGCGAAGTGATGCTGACCGATAGTGCGCATATTCAGGAAGGCGATGCACGCTTCATGAATAAGAAAAGGAGTTTTCTTAAATTGAAAAAGATCGAGCCTCTCTATTCAACGGATGACGTGGATCGCGCGCTGCATTTGTTTGAAACGGTTTCCTATAATACTGTTACGGAGATCGAGAAGGGAGTTCGCTTTCAGTATACCGACTCGGGGCATATCCTGGGCAGTGCTGCGGTGAACCTGGAGGTGGATGAAAAAGAGAAGACACATAAGGTGTTTTTTTCGGGGGATATAGGCCGTTACCACGACCGCATTCTTCGTGCTCCCGAAAATTTTCCGCAAGCCGATTACATCATCACTGAGTCCACATACGGGAATAAATTGCATGAGCGATCGATGAACGCGGAGGAGCGTTTGGTGAGTATAGTGAAGCGGACGCTCTTGGAAAAAAAGGGCAAGCTCATCATCCCGGCATTTTCACTCGGACGCACGCAGGAACTCGTGTACACCCTTGATTCATTGCAAACGCGTAAAGTACTTCCCGGCCTTAAAGTTTATGTGGACAGCCCTTTGAGCACCAGCGCCACCGATATCATGCGCAGGCATCGCGAAAGTTACAATGCAGAGATCCTTGAATATATAAAGACCGATCCTGATCCATTCAATTTTCCGGGCTTGCGTTATGTGAAGGATGCCGGTGAATCGAAAAGCCTGAATAGTTCCGATGAGCCCTGCATCATTATTTCCGCTTCGGGTATGGCAGAGTCAGGACGTATCAAGCATCATATCCGGAATAACATCGGTAATGAAAAAAATACCATACTCATTGTGGGCTACTGTTCTCCTCAATCACTGGGCGGAAAATTGTCGGCTGGCGAGAAAAAGGTGAATATTTTCGGAGAGCCTTTCGAGGTAAAGGCCGAGGTGGAAGTGCTGAGCTCTTACAGCGCGCATGCCGATTACGAAGAGATGCTCCGTTATTTTTCCTGCCAGGACAAAAAGGCCGTGAAAAAAATATTCCTGGTGCACGGAGAGTATCCCGTTCAGCTGGAATGGAGAGAAAAACTTCTCGCAAGCGGTTTCAGTAATGTTGAGATACCCGAACCGGGCTCAAGCTGGGAAATAGAATAAGATCCTTAGAAAGGACTGGCCGCGCTGAGGTCGATAGAGTCGTATTCGCCTTCCACCGGTTTAATGCTCAACACCGGGACCTTCGAATGATTCACAACCTGTTTTGCGCGCACTCCAAGGAACATACCGGTAAGGTTTGATTCATGATCGGTCATGATCACGGTGAGGTCGGCATTCACTTTGGGAGCGTAATCCATGGCTTCGCGCGCGATGTTTTTGCTGAAGATGGTTTCGATGGAGTAAGTAAGTCCTGCTTTTTTAATGGCATGCTCCACCGCCTCAAGCTTGATCATGAATTTCTTCATGTCCTCATCGGCATTCGATTCGGGCAAGCCCAGCACATGGATCTTGGAATGATAATGTTTCGCGATCTCGATGGCATAATCCACTTTTTGCCTGGAGTGAAGTGTGTTATCGATCGGGAGAAGAATATTCCGGAAGCCGGTTTTCTTTGCATGTGTTTGTACGGTGATCACCGGGCACGCGGACAAAGTGACCGTGCGGTGTGCGTTGCTGCCGATGAAGAACTCTTCACTTCCACTTGCGCCATGTGTTCCCATCACGATGAGGTCGATAGCGTTCTCTTTGGAAGTGTCAACAATGTCGCGGGGAATACGGCCGTTGGTACAGATGGTATTAACGTGCACACCATATTCTTTGCGGGTGCGCTTAGCCAACTCGTCCAGTTTTTCGATCACGATCTTCCGGATCTCGTCAAGGTCGAGGAACTTTACGGCCGGATCATATATGCTGTAGGTATATTCTGAGATCTCGATAACATGGGTGAGATAAAGGTCGGCCTTGAACAATTTGGCCATGAACCCAGCGTGCTCGAGCGCCAGCAGGCTGGTTTCGGAAAAGTCGATGGGGACGAGAATGCGTTTTACATTAAAGCCTTTCATAAGTGTTGATTTTTGAACAAATTAATGGCAATACTCGTGCCGCAGATATGAGCAATGTCAGTTTTTGACCCGACACTGGTCAGCTCCTGACCTTCGCCCCTGCTTTTTCCTCAAATGTTCTCCGGAGCTTTTCCATCACCTTATCGATCTGTTTATCGGTAAGTGTTGCGTTTGGATCGCAAAGGATGAAACTCAAGGCATAGGATTTTTTTCCTTTCTCGATCTTGTCGCCTTCGTACACATCAAAAAGATCCACGCTTTGCAGCAGGTTCTTTTCCGATTGATAGGCGAGTTGCTCAAGCTGCTCGTAGCGGATATTCTTATCTACCAGTAATGCAAGGTCCCTCCGCACTTCAGGGAATTTAGGCACTTCGGTGAATTGAACTTTATTATTCCTGATCAATTGCAGCACGGATTCCCAATTCATGCCGGCATAAAACACTTCCTGTTTGATGTCGAGTTCCTTGAGAATGTTCGTTTTCACCTTACCGATGATGGAGAAATTGGTTTTACCCGAGGAAAGCATCACGCAGCCCGAGAGCCTTTCGTGGTCCATTTCAGTAGTGCGGATATCTTCCAGGCCGAGCCGTGAAGCGATGCCGAGCAC
>DATDFI010000247.1:0-2278 GCA_036522695.1 Bacteroidia bacterium
GTTCTTTGTATTGAAAAAGATTCACGATGTTCTCCACGTTCGCCAGCTTTACGCCATTGTTCAGGATGTAGTTCTTCTTTTTCAATTCATTTTCCTTTTCTTTTACCCGGTCCACGAATTTTTCCTCTTCGCCAGTGAGCTTCACCTGGTTCGGATTGTCTTCGTTCCTGAAATATTCGTTTTCGCTCAGCGAATCGTACCACTTCGTATTGGCAGAAAAGTACCCGCGCAGGTCGGCCTGGTCGAATAAATAACCATGCCTTGCGTAAATGGCATTGCGCAGCAGGCGCAGCTCCTGCACCGATTTTCCATCGAGGTTTTGAGCAAGGTCGAGATCGAAGATCCCATCGGGAGCGATAACCCCCGGAACCTTTAAGGAATCGCGCGCTTTTGTGACGGGACGTTCATCGGTTACCACTTTTGTGCTGTCGTGATCATGTTTAGTGTCTTTTTCTTTATTCCCCGAACAGGAGAAAAAGGCGGGGATCACACAAAGTGAAAGAAGGGAAAGATATTTTTTCATTGCAGCAGGTATGTTTTTGATTTTTCGAGTGAGATATGGCGTTGCAGGTAATTCACGAACTCGAGCCCGAAACCTTTCCAGCGGTATTCGGCCACCAGGAAATTGCCATCGTGCTCCTGTTCAATTGTGCGCAGGTTCCCATTCCTGAACTCAAAATCCTCGAGCGGCTGCGACACATGCGAGCCCAGCCACAGGGGACGAATATATCCTTCATACATCTTAAAAATGAAAATGCGTTTTCCCAGGGCCGTATCGAAACGTGTGCGGTTGATCACCCCGGCAAATATGTCCTCGCGCCCGTCATGGTTGATATCGCCTTTCGCCAGTTTGTAGATGGGATAATGCAGTTTCCAATCGTTGCTCAGCACCTTAACTGAATCAACATACACATCGGCATGCAGGCGCGCCTTACCCCCCGCTTCAAATGCAGTGATCACAAAAGTGCTGTCGGAATGATGTAGTGCGAGCCGACCAAATTCCCCTGTTTCTCCCGAATGCATACAGGAAGCGAGAAGCAGCGCCCACAACAACACATATAAAGCGACTTTTTGCATATTGAGCAAATATAGTGGGAATGAGGCCCGACCCCGGATGCAAATACCCCGATTTGAACTCCCAGCCCTGCTAAGCCCCACTTTTCGTCATTCTATCGAAAAAAGACGGAAAATTCTCCATTTAAAGGGCAACTTTTTATCTTCGCGGACTGTCTTGTGTATACTGTAAAAACGCTTAAAAACCAGGATAATGAAAATCTCTACTCTGACCCGCATCCTCTTTCTTTTCGTCCTCGCTTTCCCGTATTTTTTGCAGGCGCAGAACGAATCATTACATACCGGCTCTTACCAAACCGATTACGGTACATGGCTTAATAAAGATTCCATGGACCAGGTGCAAACCATATCGAGAAACACACCCGTTACTCCCCTTATGTCGTGCCCGGCTGCCAATAACCTGGTGACCTTGTACGCCTCCAACAATGGACAGCGCGGGATCATGTTCGATATTACGGCTATCAACTGCGTGGTGATACGTTGCTTCGAGATCAGCATGGACCCCGGGACCACTAACGTGGAGATCTATACCAAAACAGGAACACATGTAGGTTTTCAGAATAACTCGCTGGCCTGGACACTTGTGGGGACCGCAACAAACGTGGTGGGCAACGGAGCCAACGTTCCCACTTCTATTCCTATTTCGGTGAACGTTACCATCAATGCAACCAACACCCAGGCTTTTTATATCACCCGTACGCAAGCAGGTGGCCCCATCGTTGACTATACTAACGGTACGCTGGTGGGCAACGTGTACGCTTCGGATGCCAATATCCAGGTGAAGGAGGGAACAGGTAAGGATTATCCTTTTGGTGCAAGCTTTTCTCCCCGTGATTTTAACGGGACCATTTATTACGATGCAGGAGGTTCCATTGGCCCCACAGGTGTGATCACCGGGCCCACTTCGGCTTGCGCAGGTTCTACTCAAACCTATACTACTACGCTCGTTGCGGGTGCAACCAATTATAACTGGACCGTGCCGGTAGGAGCTAACATCACAAGTGGGCAAGGCACTAATACCATCACTGTTACTTTCGGAACAAATTCAGGCAACGTTTGTGTGACCCCGTCCAATGCCTGTTTAACAGGAACGCAGGTGTGCACAGCCGTTACTGTGAATCCATTGCCTATCGCAACAGCCTCGGCCAATCCCACTACCATTTGTTCGGGCAACAGCACCGCGCTCAGTTCGAGTGGCGGAACG
>DATDFI010000248.1:0-3882 GCA_036522695.1 Bacteroidia bacterium
ACATCGCGCTTGTATACAGCGAAATGCCCGACACTGCATTCGAAAGACTCGGCATCGATATTTCTGAACGTTTCAAGCGTTCACTTGATTATTTTTTGAAGTCGGTGAAGATCGCGGAAGAGATGGATGACCAGGAAAGGATCGCGATCCAATACGGGAACATCGGAAATCTTTACATGGCCAAAGCCAAAAAGGAAACCGGTGCAATTGCGCGGCAGCAGTTGTACAAACAGGCCGAAGATTATTTTTCCCGCTCCGTAAAGATCTCAGGTGAGATCGGTGACCTTTACGGGATAATGGAAGTGAACCAGAACCTCAGTGATCTTTATTATGCATTAGGACAGGAAGGAATCGGTAAACCGGAAAATAACTACCTCAATGCTTATGAACACTTCAAACTATATAGCAAGGCCAAGGATTCCATCTTTAATGAAGAGAAGAACAAGGAAATCACGAGGCATGAATTGACCTATGAATTTGAAAAGAAAGAAGCCTCGGCAAAAGCCGAACAGGAAAAGAAGGATGCTGTGGCACGTGCCGAAAGTCATAAGCAGCGGATCGTGATCGCCCTGGTGGCCTGCGTACTCCTGCTCGTTCTCGTTTCGGCAGCTTTCATCTTCCGCTCGCTCCAGGTCACACGTAAACAAAAATCCATTATCGAAAAGCAAAAAGAAGTTGTGGACAGGAAAAACCTGCTCATCACCGACAGCATCACCTATGCGCTAACCATCCAGGAATCCATTCTCCCCCCGGAAGAACATTTTTACTCTGCCTTTTCAGAATCCTTCATCCTGTTTTTACCGAAAGATATCGTGAGCGGTGATTTTTACTGGATCCGTCACCTGCAGGATGAGGTCCTTTTGGCCGCGGTAGATTGCACGGGACATGGTGTGCCGGGAGCATTCATGTCCTTGCACGGGTATAATCACCTCGAAAATATCGTGAACGAAAAAAAGATCCGGGCACCGCACCACATCCTTGATGAATTGAATAAAGCGGTGGTACAAACGTTGAATCATGACGACTCGGACGTAGTTAAGCACGGCATGGACATGAGCCTGGTGAAATTCGCACCCGGTAAAAACGAACTGCAATTCAGTGGAGCCAAGAATGGGATCTACGTTAGTTCCGGTACGGAATTCATGGAATTGAAAGCCGATCGCGTTTCGGTTGGAAATAAATTCGGAAAGAATTTCAATGTGCAGAGCGTGACGCTGAAAAAAGGAGACATGATTTATTTATTTTCCGATGGATTTATGGACCAGAAGGGGGGCCCTCAAGGAAGACGCTTGCAGGTAAGCCCGTTCAAAGAACTGCTTAAGAAAAATGCTCACTTATCCTGCGCTCAGCAAAAAAAAGAGGTCCACGATGCCTTCATTTCCTGGAAAGGAACTTACGAGCAGGTGGATGATGTGATGGTGATCGGGGTGAGGGTGTGAATGGGTGGGTTGGATGGCTGGTCGACTCCCGCCAATTGGAATTGACCATTGGTAATTTGAGGACGCGTGACGTTTACCAATTTTTAGGAATGGGAAAATGGTCCGTCATTTTTTTTCTTTTGTTAGCGTTGTGTCAGGAAGTAAAACTTTGGCCAGGGTGCCTTTTACCACTTTTTTAAAGGGGAGCGGTCTCCATGTCCTCTTACCAAAAGGATTCGCGCAATTAAAAGCTATGACAGACAGCATCAGCAAAAAAAAATCGAAAGTTTTTTTTGTCTATTCACGTGTCAAAATTAAAAACCTTTTGCGCCTTAGTTCTTGTCCTGGACTTGTAGAAGGGCCTCTGAGGTAAAAACTACGGGTACAACCTTTCTATCTTCCACTTCTCAAAATCCATGGAGTAGCGTATGCGGTCGTGCAGTCGGCTTGGGCGGCCCTGCCAGAATTCATATTCCTCGGGTTGTAAAGTATATCCTCCCCAAAACGGAGGGCGGGGCACTTCCTTACCTTCAAACTTCTTTTCAGTTTCTTTTAAACGTTTCTCCAGTTCTTCACGGTTGCGCAGCACTTCACTTTGTGCGGAGGTCCAGGCCCCGAGCTGGCTTTCGCGCGGGCGGGATGAAAAATATTCATCCGATTCCTTATCGCTTTGCTTCACCAACTTTCCCGCTAATCTTACCTGCCTCTGCAACTCCGGCCAGAAAAAAAGCAAACAGGCAAAAGGAATATGCTCAATGTCCTTCCCCTTTTTACTGTTGTAATTGGTATAAAAGGAAAAACCTTTTGGAGTAAAATCGCGCAGCAGCACTATTCGCGCTGAGGGATGCCCGTACGGCCCACTCGTTGCCAGGGTCATGGCATTGGGCTCATTCACTTTCGCATCAACCGCCTCTTTGAACCATTTCTCAAACTGCTTCAATGGGTCATGGTCCACGTCCTTTTCGTCCAGCGTATTTTGACTGAAATCGTAACGGAGTTTTTTGATGTGCTCGCGAAGGTCGGACATGACTAAGAAATTTATGATCAAAGGTAGTATTTATGGGGTCATGAAGTATGATTTGGCTCATGGCGCTCAATACTTTACTTTTAGCCTCAACAAAAACGGGAACCATGAACGGGCTTTACGTCACCAACAAAATAATGATAAGCGCATCACCTCAAAAAGTTTGGAATGTGCTGGTCGACCCATCGCAAACAAAAAAATACATGTTCGGCTGCGAAACCGTTTCCGATTGGAAAGCGGGCAGTGAGCTGTTGTGGAAAGGCGAATACCAGGGAAAAGAAATGGTATTTGTGAAAGGAACTATCAAAGAGATCCGCCTGGATGAACTTCTCGTGTACACGGTCATTGACCCGAACAATCCCGCTATTACCGATAAACCGGAGAATTACCTTACCGTTACGTACAAGCTTGAGCAGGACAACGGGCAAACACTGCTCACTGTATCGCAGGGCGATTTTTCAAAAGTGGCCGATGGAGAAAAGCGCTACAAAGAAACATACAACAATGGGGTGGGCTGGGACCCTATACTGGTCCAGATAAAAAAGATAGCGGAGGAAAAGTAATGTCCGTGTTCAAAACACCTCTTCTCTGCACTAATTATTATTTTCGCTGAAATGAAATGCTTCTTTTTTTTGTTCACGGCTCTATTACTCCTTTCCTGCGGAAGCCATCATATCAGTGATCGCGAGATCCAGGCCATTATCGACAGCATCAGGATGGACTCAATGATGCGCAGTGGATCTAACACTGTAGAGGAGGCCCCGACAAACGAAATAAGAGATTCGGCAGTGTGGGATGGAAAGATCCGCCTTTCGATAACGGCAACCGAACAAACTCCGGGCGGCCGCATCCTTTTTGCTGAAACAGGGAGTGCAAACCAAACAGCGGGAATAAACATTACTTTACCCTCCGAAGACGCGGTAGCGAAAGAGGGCTGGCAAAAAGAACTGCTTATTTCTTCTACGGGAAAAGCAAGCGATAACCTTTTGCAACTCATGGCCGGTCTATCAGGAGTGAAGATCAAAGGAAAAAAATTCAGGAAGGAGCTGCGCCTAACCTGTGCTAACCTGGAAGATGTGGCTGCCGCCAACGGAATGAAAATGTCCAGCACGAGTATCTCTCATTTTAAACTATTTCATAACCCTTCGGGGCGGCCGGGCGAATATTTCGAGCTCTACCTCGACATAAACGAAAAAGAAGGTTGGTTGGAATTATCGGAAAAGGATGATAAGTACCGCCAGGTCGTCCTGGAAACCTTCACTGCAAAATGATACGGCACAACAATTATATTCGTGGAATGCTCATGCGTAAATTACTTTTTATTGCGGCTGTTGTTGCGCTTTCCTCTTGCGGAAGCAACCCCGAGCCACCGGAAGAAAAAAAACTTTTTCCCACGCCAACAGGCCCTTACGAAGTGGGCGTTAAATACGGTGAACTCGT
>DATDFI010000249.1:0-3554 GCA_036522695.1 Bacteroidia bacterium
AGGGTTCCCCGCCTTTATCGTTGCTCTTTTTTCGAGTAACGTTTCTTCAAAGTCCTTTTTAACTTCATCCAAAAGCACATGGATCTCTACCTTTTCGAATTTGCGTTCCGGGTTTTTGGCGCGTGAGTATGTGAGCAGGTCCTCGATAAGCGCCTGCATTCCTTTTGCAGTTTCATAGGTCCGCAGCAAATATTTTTTTCCGTCATCCGATAATGTTTTCTGCTCTTCATCCAGCAAAACCCCTATAAAATTCCTGATTTTTCGCAAGGGCTCCTGCAGATCGTGGCTCGACACATACGTAAAAGAGGTAAGATCCTTGTTCGCACTTTCCAGCTCTATATTTTTCTTCTTCAACTCCCTTGTTCTGCGTTTCACTGCACTTTCCAATTCCGCTTTATCTGCCTTATGCACGCGAATGTCCTTCTGAAGATTTTCCTTTTCTTTGAAATACTGAAGCGTCCGCTCGGTGATGTCCTCAAAAGCCAGGAGGATCAATTGCTCGCCATGCGTTTTTTGTACGATACGGTGCGCATTAAGCAGCATTATCTTCTCGCCTATCCGGGGGAAAGTATGCGTGATCTCCAAATTATTGAAATCGACATTTTGTGTAAGGATATCATTCAACAGCTGGTGGAGCTTAGGGATATTCCATTGCTTATCCCCCAGCTTAAATAAAGATATTCCTTCCGTTTCCTCCTTATTAACAAGGAATTTTTTGTAAAACGCCCTATTGGCGGATTTTACATGAAGGTTACAATCAAGAATAAGTATGGGTTCGTGAATAGTGGCAACGATCGCTTCCGAATACCTGTATGATTCGGTCAGCAGGTCGTTGCGCATTTGCAACTCCTGGTTGGTGGAAATGAGCTCTTCGTTGGTCGCCTCGATCTCCTCTTTAGAAGTTTCCAGTTCTTCGTTCAATGTCTGGAATTCTTCATTGGTAGAGACGATCTCTTCGTTGGCTGCCTGCAGGTCCTCGTAAGCTGTTTCCTGCTCTTCAATAACAGAATGCATCTCCGCGCGCGTCCTGTTCAATTCATCCGTGAGTTTTTTGATCTTTTTTTCTTTCAGCTTTGAATAATCCCTGACTGCATTGCCTTCCTCAACAGATCTTTCAACCTGCTCCTGCAAAGTAAAAACGATCAACAGCAAAGACTCATCCCACTCGATCCGGAGCGGGGATACTTCCAGGGTCATTACCCGGAAATCAGCGTCCATTTTTAATTCGATCCCCTCTTTGCGAACGGGTTCCTTCGTTTTAAAAGCCTGGTGAATTGCATTGCGAAGCTCAAAGGCAAATTCAGGGCGCGTCATTTTTAAAATATTCAGGCTGGCATTTCCCGATGGATGAGATAGAAACAACGAAGTTGATCCCCTGAACTTCAGGATTTCCATATTCTTATTTATAATGGCGCAGGCAGGCATGTATCGCGAAAGAAGAACGGAATCGATAACGCTGTCGAGCTGCTTGGAATCAACAATGGTATTTTTCCTGGATACCGGCTTTATGTCTTTACCATGGATGGTTTCCCTTGGAAAACGAGGGGTCAGTTCAGGCGTTTTTCGCACGCCTGTATTCTTTTTCCTGGAATAAATCCTATACCTGTTGTTCACCTGCGTAAAAAACTGGGATGATGTTCCTATGCTCTCTGATTTACCAAGCATCAGGTATCCCCTGTCATTCAAAGCAAAGCTGAGGGAGGCAAGGGCTTTTTTCTGCGCAGCGGGATCGAAATAAATAAGGAGGTTGCGGCAGCTGATAAAATCCATCCGGGAAAAAGGCGGGTCGCTCAAAATATTGTGAGGGGCAAATACACACATCGCACGCAGTTCTTTCACTATGCGGTAGTGATTTCCCGATTTGGTAAAAAACCTTTTCACCCGGTTTTGGGAAACCTGCTTCATGTCACTTTGCGAATATTCCGCCAGGCGGGCATCGCGAATGGCAGGTTCGCTGATATCGGTGGCGAAGATCTGGATAGGCACTTTCTTTGCCCTGTTATCCTGGAGCTCCGTAAGCAACATGGCAATGGAATAGGCTTCTTCACCTGTAGAGCAGGCAGGCACCCATATCCGCAAAGTTTCGTCAGATGTTTTCCCATTGAGAAGCTTGGGCAGGAAAGTGGTTCTTAAATACCGGAACGCTGCCGTGTCCCTGAAAAAACCGGTTACATTAATAAGCAGGTCCTTATAAAGCATGTCTGCTTCGCTGTTTTTTTTATTCAGCAGCTTTATATATTTTTTTACGGTGTCCACTTCGCAGTGAAGCATCCTGTAATTCAACCGTCTTTTTATTGTTGTTATCTTATAATGACTGAAATCCGCCCCGGTCCTTTTATGAAGGATCTCGAAAATACTTTTCAGTTCAGGGTCATTGTCCCCAATGTTCTTTTGTTTTCTTTTACGCGCAACACTATTTTTTACGAGATCATTTTCCGTAATATGCATCAGTTCCCTCGCAATTTTTTCAGGCGATAAAACAAAGTCAGCGGCACCTTCGTCAATAGCCGATTTAGGCATGCTTCCATATTTAGCCGAATGGTCCTGCGCAAAGGTTATTCCTCCCGTTTCTTTTATCGCTTTTAAGCCCTTTGTGCCATCGGTGGCATTACCCGAAAGTATAACACCTATGGCTCTTTCCTTGTATTCTTTCGAAAGAGAAATAAAAAAATCATCAATAGGAAGGTAGGGCAATTTACCAGCATGACGCGGTGTAAGTTTTATCTTCCCCTCAACCAAAGACATTTCTTTATTGGGTGTGCATACATATAAATTGCCCGGCTCTATCTTCAACGCATGACTCGCTTCCCGCACTTTCATTTTGGTTGACTTGGCCAAAAGAGAAGCAAGATTGCTTGGATGGTCGGGGCTGAGATGCTGAATATAAAAGAATGCCATGGCCGTGTCGGCAGGAAGATGTTTCAACAGCCGTGAAACCGCTTCAAGACCACCGGCCGAAGCACCGATAGCAACGATGGGAAAATACTTTTCCTTTCGGGCAGGTATTTTTTTCTTCCTGCCGGCAGAAATCATTTTTACCATGGATCGCTGAGTTTATAAATTACACATCCACTAAACTAACTATAAACCCATCCCTTGATGGTCGTAAGAATTTTTTCACTGTCATCAAAGTGAGAACATGGAAGAGTATTTTTTTAAGTTCTTCGAGATCGGTTTTGCGAATATAATAGTGCGCACCGCCCTTATAAAGGAGGTCAGCAACCTCATCGTGAAGAGATGTAGAGTATATTACTACCGGAAGTCCTTTTAGTTTTTCATTGCTTTTTATCTCCGCAAGACACTCGGAGCCGTTTTTGCGGGGCATATTGAGGTCGAGAAAAAGGACATCGGGAAGCTTCTTTGCGTTTTCCAGCAGGTAGCTCATAAGCTTTTCCCCATCCTCAACGGTCTCGAGCTGGGTTGGGATCGGTAAACTTTCTAATGCTTTATCGAAAAAAAAACGGTCATCCATGTCGTCATCTGCGAGCAGGATACGGAAGAGAGCATCTTGTTTTTTCATAGCGAGAAATATTAAAGCCCTGCAATTTTCATTG
>DATDFI010000250.1:0-8742 GCA_036522695.1 Bacteroidia bacterium
GCCTTCATGCAGGCGGTAGGAATGGTGGATGATCACATTGATGATTGCTGGAAGAAGAAAAAGAATAAATAAATTTTGTTTTGCTTTCCACTCCAGGTAAATTTGGAATTAATCAGGATCAAAATGCCACAAGACCTCAAAACCATTTCCCGCGATTTTCTCCTCCTCTGCGCCAAAGGCGATTCCCGCACCGCTTTCGAAAAATACGTGGCGAAAAATTTCAAACATCACAATGCATGGTTCAAAGGCGATGCACATACTCTTATGGTTGCCATGGAAGAAAGCGCCAAACAAAACCCGGGCACCGACCTGCAGATCAAAAATATTTTGCAGGACAATAATATGGTAGCGGTTCATTCGCATATCAAACACAAACCTCAGGATCCTGGTATGGCGGTGATGCATATTATGCGATTTGAGAACGATAAAATTGCAGAGCTCTGGGATTTTGGTCAACCCGTGCCTAAAGACATGGTGAACGAGAACGGCATGTTCTGACCCGGTTGTTTACCCCGGAATTAAAAATTTTTCTATGACCCGGAAGGAATAAATGGCTCCGCCTCTTACATCCAATTATTCTTTTCCCATTCCCTAAGCTGAACGATCGTTTCACTAACTGGGGCGTGTGCAAGAACTCCGGCAAGATTACGTTTGCTGCGAAATACACTCCTCGTCATGAAAACATTTTCTATTTCCCTGTCCCTGCTGCTTCGTGCGTTCCTCTCATTTGCAGGAAACGAAAAAACCGTAAGCTCCACCATCACCGGTGCAACGGTTTATTTCAACAATGCACTGGTAACGCGGAGCGCTGATGTGAGCGTGAATACGGGTGTGACCACCCTGGTGTTCGAACACATTTCGGAATTTATGATCGACAAAACCATGCAGGTAAGGGTGAATGGGAACTTTATGATCATCGATGTAAAACACGAGTTACGTTATCCCGAGCCGAAGCCGGAGACCGAAAAGAAACTATCGGCCAGCGTGCAGGTGCGCATTGCAGCCCTCGAAGATTCTGTTTTCATACGTAACCTCGACCTGGTGCGCCTAAAAGCGAGGCGAACGAATCTCGAGAAAGAAGCAGAGATCATTTCAAAAAATAAATTATTTACCGGGGCCGGGCGCAGCGATACCATGCCGGTACTGAAAGAAATGCTTACGTACTATCGGACCAAAATGGAAGAGATCGATGAGGAGCTGCTCAAAGAGCAAATGGAGGAGCACAAGGCCGGTCTCCAACTCGCCAGGATACAGCAGAAACTGAACGACCTTAAAAATTTTGAACTGCACTCCGAAGATGAAGAGACGGAAAAACAGCCCAACCATTGCATCCTTGTCACTGTTTCGGCCGACCAGCCCACATCAGGTAACATGACGGTGAGCTACCTCGTAAACAATGCGGGATGGGAGCCGGCTTACGACCTGCGTTCGGGCGATTCAAAGAAAAATCTCACCATAACCTATAAAGCCAATGTTTACCAAAATTCGGGTGAGAATTGGGAAAATGTAAAATTGAAATTATCCACTTATGTGAATTCTCCTTCGCAAAACGAAAAGCCTGTGCTCCCGAGCTGGGTGCTGGACTATTTCCAGGTGAAACAACTTTCAAATTGGAACCTCTCTGTAAATACTTACTCGAACACCAGCCTTCCTACCGAAACCGGTACGCAATTACCGGAGCAGCAACCCGTAGCACCGGTAACAGACATTTCGGGCTTCTTCAACACCACTGAGTTCGACATCAAGCTTCCGCGCACTATAAAGAGTGATGGCAACAAAGTGCTGATGGTGATACAGAATAAGGATGTGCCGGTGGATTATTCCTTTTGCCTTGTACCCAAACTCAACCACAATGCCTTCCTGGTGGCGAGCCTGCCCGGTGGATCAGAGCTCGACCTGCTGCCTGCAGTTTCCAATATTTATGTGAACGATACTTATGTGGGCGAAACCAGCGTCAGCGAAAATACGATCAGCGACACGCTGGAATTCAGCATGGGGAAAGATGAAGAGATCATTTGCGGGCGCAAAAAGATCAGGGACGTAGAAAAGAAAAATATACTCAGCAAGACCAACCTGCGCACCATCACCATCGAGTTAGTGGTGAAGAACAATAAATCACACGAGGTAAATGTGAACCTGGAGGACCAGGTACCGGTATCTACGAATAAGACCATCCTGGTAAATGTAGTGGACAAGAACGGGGCGGAACACGATACGGCCACAGGATCTTTGAAATGGAATTTGAAACTTCAGCCTAAACAATCGAAAAAGATCACCTTTACTTATACGATAGAATATGATAAGGATAAGAAGATATGAGGCTCTTCAACGAACAAGCGGCAATGCAAACGTTACGATCTGCATCCAGGCTTCCGCTTTTCGCGAAACGCCCGGACAAATAACTTCAAACTATAACCCTTCCAATTTGCCCTGCAGTTCCTCCCACTTCTTCATCTCCGCCTCGAGAAGTTTTTTAGCCTCCTCGTAACGGGCAAACGCAGCTTTATCGTTCATGATCTCCTGGTACTTCGAAGGGTCCATCAGTTTCGCATCAAAAATCCTGATCTCCGTTTCCAGCTTTTCAATTTCCTTCTCCGCCTTGGAGATGGCATTCTGCAAATTCTTCAGCTCCTTTTCTTTTTGCTTACGTTGCTCCTGCTCCTCCTTATTTTCTGCATTCTTTTGGATCTTCGCTTCGGGTTTCTGAAGCAGCTCCTCTTTCTTCTCCAGCTGTTTGAAGGATTGCATTTTTCGTGATGCCAGGTATTCATTCACATCACCAATGTATTGCTTCACCTTCCCGCCCTTGAATTCAAAAACATGGCTGGTCAACCCCTGCAAAAAATCCCGGTCGTGCGATACCACGATCAGCGTTCCGTCATATTTCATCAGCGCATTCTTCAGCACTTCCTTCGAGCGCATGTCGAGGTGGTTCGTAGGCTCGTCAAGCACCAGCAAACTGTGAGGCTGCAATAAAAGTTTGCACATCGCAAGGCGTCCCTTCTCTCCCCCGCTCAGCACCTTCACTTTTTTATCCACATCATCCCCGCTGAACAAAAACGAACCGAGCAAACTTCTTATGTTCTTTCGGATATCTCCCACTGCCACTTCATCTATCGTTTCCAGGACCGTTCTTTCACCATCCAAAGTCTCGGCCTGGTTTTGTGCATAATAGCCAATGTCCACGTTATGCCCTATGGTCAGTTGCCCATCGTGCTGCTCACCGGCCGCGATCAGGCGGCTCATGGTCGATTTACCCTCACCGTTCCTCCCCACAAAGGCTACGCGCCCTTCCCGCTCAATGATAAAATCCACATCACTGAAGATCACTTTATCCCCATACTGCTTTTTCACTTTATGCGCTTCCACCACTATTTTTCCCGAGCGCGGTGCAGGGGGAAAATGAAAATGTATGCTCGAAGTATCCTCGTCATCCACTTCCACTACTTCTATCTTGTCGAGCTTTTTAATGAGTGATTGCGCGAACGAGGCCTTATTCGCTTTCGCACGATACTTGTCGATGAGCATCTGCGTTTTCTCAATGTATTTCTGCTGGTTCTTTGCAGCAGCTTCCAGCTGGTCTCTTCTTTCTTTGCGCAAGGCCAGGTATTTGGTGTAATTGGCTTTGTAATCAAAAATGCGTCCCATCGAGATCTCGATGGTGCGCGTGGTGATATTATCGAGGAAAGCCCGGTCGTGCGAAACCATCACCACCGCCCCATAATAATTCTTCAAAAAATCCTCGAGCCACTGGATGGACTCTATGTCGAGATGGTTAGTGGGTTCGTCAAGCAAAAGCACGCTGGGTTTCTGCAAAAGCAGTTTGGCCAGCTCAATGCGCATTCTCCATCCACCGCTGAACTCGTCCGTCATCCGGTTAAAATCGCTGCGCTCAAATCCCAAACCCAAAAGTGTTTGTTCGATGTCGGCATCAACGGAGTAACCTCCCAGCAAATTCATGCGCTCATTCAGGTCATGTTGATCGTGAAGCAATTTCATGTAATCATCACTCTCGTAATCCGTGCGTGTTTCGAGCTGGTGATTGATGTCGTTCAGCTTCTTTTCGATCTGCCTGATCTCAACAAAGGCTGTTGCTGTTTCATCAAAAACGGTCTTACCCAGGTTGTGCACCATGTCCTGCGGGAGGTAACCCAGCGTACAGTTGTTAGGCTTGGCCACTTCGCCCGTATCGGGATTGATCTCGCCCAAAATAACTTTGAGGAGCGTTGATTTTCCCGCACCATTCTTTCCGGCAAGACCGATGCGGTCGCGCTGGTTGATCAAAAACGAAATATCCTCGTACAGCGGCACTCCCCCGAACGAAACCGTCACATTATTCAATGATAGCATGGCGCGAAATTACTCAATTTAAAGGCTCATTTTCCGAGGGAAAATGATTTTTTGGAGCGGTACTGCATGCTGCATGGCCCGGTCCGGTCCCGCCACTGCGTCACCGTATGTCGCGCACCGGCCTCGTGCGGGCCGCGCATACGGTGTAAATTGTCGGGGCTACATGGACAGGCCGGTGTTTCATGGCCACTGTGCAGGTAAGGGCATTTGCCAAATAGCGAATGTCCCATAATGGGATTTATGTTAAATCATTCTTACGGGGAAATTTCATTGATTGAACTTATACAGGTGGCTTCGCCATTAACTGACCGATTTTAAATGGATCTTCCTTGTTACTTTTTTGGACGCCCCAAAAAGTAACCAAAAAAGGGCGCCACGGCCGCCAACCGCAAGCTTTTGCTTATCGCTCAAGCTGACCCTGCATGGCCGGCAAAACTTGCGGTTCACACCGCCCGTGGACTTCCGCGCACTGGGCCACTCAAAGAAAATTTACTGATGGTCATAAAAATCCTCATGGGTTGAGTAAACTGTGTGAACTCCTTCCATTTAACCTGTGTGCTAAACTTTAAACTTCCTCTTGCCAGCCTTGAACTAACTGCATTTCATTATTCCTATCAAGGCAGAGGTTTCTGCATCCACTTTGTATTGAACAGCTGCAGTTGTATTCGGTGTCTGGCCAAATCCCGCAAGCGGCAGCTAAAAATGCTGCGCAGGGTAATGGCGTAATCCTGCCAGCGCTCCTATTCTTCTGCAAAGGAAGTTCCGTGGTGGCCATTCTCTGAAATGAGCTGTGGTGGGCTATGGGCCGGGCGCATTTTTTAGCGGTTCCTTGCGAGAGATTGTGCGTAGCATGGAAGCCGCCTTCGGGATTTGCGATTTTGCGGCACTTTTCTAAAAAGTGCCAAAGAAAAAAATCATGTTGGATCAATGCTTTGCAAGGTAAAAAACAATTGCACGATTTAACATAAATCCAATTATAGAGCATTCGGTTTACAATAACGCTACAAAAAAGTACCTGAGCCACAACGCACAGACCCCAAAAACCCAGCCCCGCTGCCAGGGGTGCGTACCCTGTACGCACCCCTGGCAGCGGGAATATCGCAGCCCTAGTGCACACAGATCCGCTTTCCATCGGATTCCTTTCCCGTTGGGAAGCCTTTGGCCCGGATAAAAAAATAAATCGATCGCGCACTCCAATGCAGTGTATCTTTACATCATGGAGCAGCACTCAAAATTTCATTCCATCCTTCGCAATCGCTGCCCGCGCTGCCACAAGGGAAAAGTTTTTGTCACCGATAACCCGTATGATCTTCGCCAGTTCGCCACCATGGAAAAAGCCTGCCCGGAGTGCAATATGGATTTCAGGCAGGAGCCGGGATTTTATTTTGGCGCCACGTACGTGAGTTATGCCATACAGGTGGGAACCGTGCTGGCCTGCTACCTTGTTTTCGACACGCTGCTTAATTGGGGAATATGGCAATTTGTGGGAGCAACGGTCGGCCTATTACTGCTAATGCTTCCGCTCACCTTCCGCACCTCGCGGTTGACCTGGCTTACTTTTTTCGGGGACAAAAACCGTACGGGCAAAAACTAAATCATTTCCCTGCGATCCGCCTCAACAACTTACTGAAGTTCTCGCTGACAGACCCTTTAAAGTTCCCGCGCTGTAAGGCATTTTGCTTTCCTTTCCTGTTAAGGTTGAACGAGAAAGCGAATGGCGCATTGGGGTCGACCCAGCCGGGGAATTGCCCGAAGCGGAGATCGTTAAACCTCACGGCCGAATCATTTCCTGTAACGCAATAATAATTTCCTGAGAACCATTTCAGTGTTTCAACAACGGCAGGATCTTTTCCTGCAAGGAGTGAATCATTTTTCGGGACATAATGAAAAGCTATGTGGTGATCTTTATCGAGATCCGAAAAATACCCGATGTGGTAACCGGTGCTGTCCTCTGCAACACCCATCCACAACAAATTATTGAGCGGGGTTGGGGTTGAAAAAAACCGGGAAGCCTTTATCTGCTGTTCCTCCAGCGAAGAATGAAAAACCGAATTCACATACGCCTTATTCGCGAAGGTGAGCCCGAGATAAAGCGTGCTGCCGACCAAACCGATCTTTTGCCAGCGCCCTCTCCTGCCTGAGTCCTTTCTAATGATCCACAATGCAATGGTGCTCACCAAAAGCGGGAGGGTATAAACGGGATCGGCCACAAAAATATTATTGAATGTAACGCGGTAATGGCTGAAGGGCTCGAACCATCCTGTCCCGTAAGAAGTGCAGGCATCGATAAAAATATGGGAAAATAAACCGAGGGCGAATAAGATGCTCCAGTCCTTAAAGCTTGCAGCGCGGTTGTAGCGTTTTGAAAAAAGGTAGGCGAGCAGGGGAATAACAAGTACCGCAAAAAGAACAGAATGTGTGAAGCCGCGATGGATGGTGAGGGAAAAAGGAGGATCGAAGAACGGGACAAAGATCACATCAATGTCGGGAATGGAGGCGGCCAAAGCGCCCCACAACATCGCAGGTTTACCTATTTTTTTGCCCAGCAGGGCATCCCCGAAGGTGGCGCCCATTACCAAATGTGTGACCGAATCCATCGGGAGCAAAGTTAAACTTAATATAGGTCAATTTCCTACCTTCGCTTTTCTCATGAACCGCAACCGGTCATTCCTTCTTATTTTGGTCCTGGCGCTGTTGTGCTTCGGCTGCTGGTACTTCAAAAAAATATTGTTCTACCTTCTTGCCGCGCTTTTTTTAACGCTGCTCGCCCACCCGTTCAAAAGATCTTTGCTGCGCATTCGCATAGGCAAATATCACTTACCTAAAGGGCTGGCGGCCCTTCTCACTCTTTTTTCGCTCTACGGTTTATTTGCCGGCTTGTTCGCCATCTTTCTTCCTCTTCTTGCCGAAGAAGCGAGGATCATTTCGCATATCGATCCCAACAAGGTGGTGACCTCGCTGCAGCAGCCCATTCACGCTGCCGAGGATTTCATCAACACTTACTCATCCGACAGCATTTCACTCGCAAAATATGCGAAAAACAATTTTTCGAAACTTATAGATGCAGGAGGAGTGACCAACTTCGCGAATACCGTGATGGGATTTACCGGTGACCTGCTCATCGCCTTTTTCGCCATTTCCTTTTTTACATTCTTCTTCTTAAAGGATGGCAAAAGCATTTTCGAATCGGTGATGATGCTTTCGCCCCCGAAGTATGAAAACGACATACGCGAGATCGCGGAGAACTGCCGGCACCTTTTATCCAGGTATTTCATCGGGATATGCATTGATGTGATGACAGTGACGTTGCTCATCTCGCTGGGACTATACGCGGTGGGCGTGCGGCATGCTTTCATCATTGGATTTTTTGCGGGTATAATGAATGTGATACCTTATGTAGGTCCCTTCATCTCGGCTACGTTCGGTATCGTGGTAACACTTTCCTCGGGGCTCGATCTTGATTTTTCCACCGTGCTTTTACCAATGTGCGAACGCATGGTGCTGGTGTTCATCGTGGTGAATTTACTGGATGCCTTTATCGTTCAGCCTTTGATATTTTCGAACACCGTTCGTGCCCACCCGCTCGAAATATTCCTGGTGGTGATGATCGCTGGCACGCTGGCGGATATTCCTGGCATGATACTGGCCGTGCCGGCCTATACGGTTCTGCGCGTGATCGCGAAACAATTCTTCGGCCGTTTCAAACTCATTCATAAAATGACCCAAAAACTCGATCAAAATGATACAGAAAAGCACGCTTGATTTTTTAAAGAAGCTGAAAAGCAATAACAACCGCGATTGGTTCGAAATGAATAAAGCGAAATACCTGCTTGCGAAAGAGGATGTGGAGAAAACAGTTGCAGAGTTGATCCATGCCATCGGCAAATTCGAAAAAGGAATGGCGGGCCTGGATGCGAGAAAATGCGTGTTCCGCATTTACCGCGATGTACGTTTTTCGAAAGACAAACGCCCTTACAAAACAAATATGGGCGCAAGCATGAGCCCGGGAGGGAAAAAAGTGCATGAGCCCGGCTATTACATTCACTTTGAACCGGGAAATTCATTCATTGCAGGTGGCATGTGGATGCCCGAGCCCCCGCACCTGGCGGCCATACGGCAGGAGATCGACTACAATGCAAAGGAGTTCCTCGGGATCGTGAACAACAAAAAATTCAAAAAGTATTTCGGCTCATTAAGTAACGAGGACAAATTAAAAACCGTTCCGAAAGGCTACGATAGAACACACCCGCAGATCGAATTCCTGAAACTCAAGAGCTTTATTGTGGTACACGACCTCAGCGACAGCATGGTGACCTCTAAAAAATTCATAAAAGAAGCGGCTGCGATAGCGCAGGCCATGCAGCCACTCAATCGATTCCTGTCGCGCGCCAT
>DATDFI010000251.1:0-4509 GCA_036522695.1 Bacteroidia bacterium
GCACGAGGAGCTTCATTCACCCGAGCTGGCGCGTTATACCATTATCGAGTTGAACAAGCATTGTAAGCTCGATATCCCGGTTCCGCAATTTGTGAGCGATAAAGTGAAGGACCTATTTGGAAAATAATAATAGTGAATACGACCGAGTTACTGGACAGCCTGAAGAAGGACGTGGAGCGGAATGTTTCCACGGTTAAGAGCATATTTGCTCCATTGAGCGCTGACCTGCTCAATTGGAAACCTGCCCCGGGCAAATGGAGTGTTGGCGAATGTATCGAACACCTCAACGTGACCGATCACCTGTACCTCGTTCGTTTCCGGAAAGTATTGATGAGCGGGCGAAAGTTGTTTTTAAGCCGGGATCATTACAAACCGAGCTTACTCGGAAATTATTTCATTCGACAGACAGATCCTAAGATTGGCACGGTCAAGTTCACTGCACCTGCAGTGTACCAACCTTCAAATAGTAATGTTACACATGAGGCGATCGTTGAATTCATCCGTAAGCAGCAACTTCTGACAGAAACCATGGAGAAGGCGAAGCGATATGATCTGAAAAAAAATAAAATTTACACCCCGGTTACGAATAAAGTGCGGCTCCGTTTCGGGGACGCCCTGATCATAACCGTTCGCCACGATCAGCGCCATATTTTACAGGCATTGAATGTGATGAAACTTGAAAATTTTCCTCAACAGGCAACCCGATGAAAGAAAAATTTCTCAAAGAAGAATTCGCCAAGTTGCTTTCCACGCTTGATCCCTCTGCAAAAGGGAAGTGGGGTGTGATGAATGCGCAGCAAATGGTGGAGCACATGAGCGATTATGTACGCATCGCGAGTGGGAAAGAAAAGCACGAGCTTTCACTCACACCCGAACAATCGCAAAAAGCTTATGCCTTTATGATGACGGATAAGCCATTCCGTGAGAATACGCCTAACCATTTAATGCCTGAGGTCCCACCGGCCTGGCGTAACAGCAGCATGAGATCTGCGATCGGGGAATTGGAAAATGAGATCAATGACTTTTTCTCCACTTATAAAAATGCGCCCGGCCTGAAGCTCATGAATCCTTTTTTCGGGAACCTCGGCTACGAAGAGCAGTTGCATCTTCTTCATAAACATGCAATGCATCACGCAAGGCAATTCGGGTTGGCCAGTTAGGAGTGCGTGAGTCAGGGGCTCCTCCGAAAATTATTTCACGGGCAGTTTGATGGGCTCACTCAACCTTACCACCGGGTAACGGTTCTGCGACTTTTCGTGGTAGATGCTGTGCTGGTAGATCCAGGCCAATTGCGCCCAATGGTCGGCCGCAAATGCTGCATCCTTACTTTTTTTATCCTCGAGGTCCGCTTTCAGTTTGGGGTCGTTCTTTAAGATCTCTTCGGCCTTTTCTTCAAAGATGTAATCGCTGAACCATTCCTTTTGCTGAAGTATCGCATCAAAGAAACCCCAGGCAAAAAAGGAATCATCGCCCTGCGGCTCCAGGGTTTCCACCACATAGCGGTTACAGTATTGGTTGCACACGATCACGTAATCACCCTTGTAAAAATTAAGCTTCTGCACCTCGCTGTGGATCTTTGTGCCGTGGTGAAGGTAATGTCCTTCATAAGGGGTCTTGTTCGTTTGATAATCGTCAATGTAATACGTCTCCACTTTGATGGTCGTGTCCTTATCCAATTGCTGCATGATCACGTTATTCAATTTTAACCGATCGATCACAGCGCTCCAGCCCTGCGGAATAATATAGATCGCGGGTTTTGTGACCGTGGCGGAAGGCTTGTACGTATCGTAAAATTTTATTTTCCTGGTGAAAGGGGCATTGCGATCGTAATACAAGCGCTGCTGGCCGCTGATGCTGCTCGTTTTATGCTTGCCCTCGTACCCTTTAAAATCGATCATCTCGAATTTTGTGGTGTCGAGCTCCCAGTTCAAGACAAAATCATCCTGGTCGGCCGTTTCGTTCATGGCCTGGTAGTGAAGCTTTGCTATTTTTTCCGAATCCTTATTGGTAAGGTCCACCAGCGCGAGTAAAAATTCATACGTAGCCCAAACCCTGTCGTTATAAGGTTTCCACATGTGAGTTTCTGTTACAAAACCAATGGTGTTGAATTGCGTGGTATAACCGGTGGAGAATCGCGGGGTTTCCAGGAATTCTGCGATCCCTTTTTCATCCGGTGTTTCACCCACCTCGTTCACGTAAGGACACATCTCGTATTTTTTTTCCTTCATGGTCTTGTAAAGCGAAGGAAGCATTTCGTTCACAAGGTATTTTGAGAGTACGGGATGCAGCTTATTGCGCTGCGTGGAAATAAGGGTCATCACGTATTGGTAATCGGCCCCGTCCGAAACATGTGTATCAACAAAAATATCAGGCTGCCATTCCTGGTAAATTTTTTCGAGCGATTTTGTATTCTCTGCATCGCATTTAATGAAATCGCGGTTGAGGTCGAGATTCTTAGCGTTGCCGCGAAAGCCATATTCTTCCGGGCCGTTCTGGTTCACACGGGAATATTTCCCCCGGTTCAAACACCCATCAACATTAAAAACAGGAACAATGCAGATGATGAGATGGGCCGGGAGTTTTGCGGGTTCGGCCAATAAGGTTTTTACCAGCTCAATGCTCGCATCAATCCCATCCGGCTCACCGGGATGGATGCCATTATTGATGAGCAGCACGCGGTAATCTTTCTTGTGAATATCAACCGGGTCGAATATCCTGTCCCTGGAAATGATGAAAAGATGCAGGGGTTTGCCCACATCGGTTGTACCATACGTCATTAAGCGGCACTCCGGGCTTTCGCGTGCGAATCCCTGGTAGGTAATGATAAGATCATTATACGCTGGAGTAGTGGTGTAAACCTTTCGCTGCGTTGTTTGTCCACCCGCGAAAGCGAACGCCAAAACGCAAAGCGAAATGAAAGCCCAATGTTTTTTCATTTTATTCTCTTTCCTGTGGTGAAGTTCGTGTGCGCTGGTGATTCTTCGGCTTAGTGATCACCAGGTCTTTTTTCATACTGGTGCCGCTGCCCTGGTCGGTAATGATCACCGTATATTTGCCGGCTTGCATATAATATTTTCCTGAATCTTTTTTCTCCACTTTTATTTCATCTTCATTCTTTTCACGCGCATCATTCAATGCTTTTTCGTAAGCCGTTGCATTGGATGCATCGATGGAGAGATCATAAGAATAATAATTCAGACCCTTTTTCATGTCCTCCGTAGTGGAGAAGAGCGTAATGCCTTTAGCCGTTTGGATCTCTATTTTGACCTTCCCCGGATTTTTAATGTAAAAAGGGATCTTGTACTCGGGTTTGTTCGGCTCATCCCAGGGACCGGGTTTTTTACCCCAATTGCCATGGTACTTTGTTTCGGGGAGATCGAAAACATAAAGGGCCTTAGCGAGGATGCTGTCCTGCAACTGTTCGAGCTCGGTCACACTTGCGATATAGATCGAGCGGCCATGTGTTCCCACAATGAGATCACGATCGCGGGGCTGAATGCAAAGATCATGCACCGCAACGGTCGGCAGGCCATTGCTCATGCGCATGAAACTTTTTCCCTTATCGAATGAAACATACACACCGTAATCGGTTCCCACGTAAAGTATGTTCGGGTTGACAGGATCTTCCTTCACCACGTTCACCGCTTCCATGGGGAGATCATTCCCGATCTTTTCCCAGGTGCTTCCATAGTTGTGTGAAACATATAAATAGGAATTGAAATGGTCCCACGTGTGACCGTTCAAACAAACGTAAACCGTACCTTCATCATACATGGAGGCCGTGATCCTGCGCACCCACATGTATTGGGGCAAACCGTTCACGATCTTTGTCCAGGAATTCCCGTCATCCTTCGAAACATGGATTGCTCCATCATCACTGCCGCAGTATAACAGGCCGAAGCGCGTTGGCGATTCATCGATACAGGTAAGTGTGCCATATGCCACGTCACCTTTTTTTCCACCGTTGGTAAGATCTTCAGGAAATGTTTTAAAATCATCTCCCTTATTCATGGAACGGTGAAAATGATTCGATCCGAAATAAATAATGTCTTTGTTGAATTTTGAAATGAGGATGGGGGCCTGCCAGTTCCAGCGGTAAGGATGTTCACCAAGATCATGCCTGGGGGTAATGTACTTTTGCTCTCCCGTATTTTTATTCACGCGGAAATAGTTTCCGTATTGATACCCGGTGTACACCGTTGCATTATCACGTGTATCAACCTGCACCTGCATGCCGTCACCGCCCATAATGCTCTTGAAGGGGTTTTGCCCTTCCTGGTACCAGCCCATTTCGGTGGGATCGGTTTGCGATGATCCTGTCCACACACCATTATCCTGCAAACCACCGTAAACATTATAAGGTTCTTCCATGTCGTAATTCACGGAATAGAATTGTCCAACGGGAGGCGTATTCGCTTTAAACCATGTTTTGCCATCATCGTAAGAGATATTTATTCCTCCATCGTTCCCGTTGATGATGTGTCCATCGCGGTTCGGGTCCAGCCACAT
>DATDFI010000252.1:0-4255 GCA_036522695.1 Bacteroidia bacterium
ACCGTTGCGCTCCAATACGGTAAGACGCCTTTCTGAAAAAAATCATGTAGGTTTGCTCATGCCTTTGCGCGTAAAAATATTCCCCCTGCTTTTATTACTGCTGTGTACGATGCTACACGCGCAGGACCAAAAGAACATCGATTCACTCGAAAATATTTTACCCACACTTAAAGAAGATACCGCCAGGGTGAACGTGCTGGCAGAATTGGCTTACGAACTGCTGCATGAAAACCCCGACAGCTCGCTGGCTTATTCCACCAAAGCGCTCGAACTCGCCAAAAAACTGGATTATAAAAAGGGAATGGGACTTGCCTATAATCAAATGGGCACCTATTATTCCACTACCGCGAATTTTCCGAAGGCCCTCGAGAGCCTGGTGCAGGCGCTGAAAATTTACGAAGGAATGAGCGACAAACGTCACCTCGTTACCGTTTGCACGGATATGGGAAATGTTTTTTTCAGCCAGGGGAATATTCCCGAGTCGTACGAATATTACAAGCGCGCGCTGGCCCTTTCGCAGGAAACAGGATTTAAAGTGGGCGTTACGCATGCCATACATAACATCGCAGGATGTTTTTACATGGAGAAAAAATATGACTCCTGCTTTGCGTACATGAAAAAATATATTGCACTTAGCCGCGAACTGGGAAGACAGGCCGATGTGATAGAAGCCATGGCTAACATTGGCGGGCTGTACGCGAGTTTGAATAACATGGACCTGGCGATGCAGTACATGGACAGCTCCCTGCATTTCTGCATTCGCGAACGCAACCTCACGCAGGTGTGCAGGATATTGAGTGACGAGGCTTCCATTTATTCGGGAACGGGCGAAAATGAAAAAGCGGTGAAGCTTTACCTGATGGCGATCGATACTGCCTTTAAAGTAAAGGACAATGCGACACGGCAGGAAATTTACAAATCACTCTCCGCAACTTATGCCGACATGAAAAGTTTTGACAGGGCTTACGACTTTTTGCTGAGAGGATATTTGTTGAAGGACAGCATTTTCAATTCCGACATCAATAAGCAGATCGCGGAGATGAAAACGAAATACGAGTCGGAAAAGAAGGACAAGGAGATCATTAAAAAAAATGCGGAGATCAAAGCGAGCGATATGCAGCGCAATGGGGTGCTTATTGGTTTGCTGCTGGTGGCGCTGCTGGCTGTTTTTATTTTACGCGGGTATTTCCAGAAGAAAAAAGCGAACGCCCTATTGGCCGAACAGAAAGCGATCATAGAAGAGAAGAACAAGGACATTACGGACAGCATGATCTACGCGCGCAAGATCCAGGAAGCCACTTTGCCGGATGTGCGCGGGCTAAAAGAAATTTTCAGAAGATCATTCATCCTTTTTCGCCCCCGCGATATTGTGAGCGGTGATTTTTACTGGTATATGGAAAAAAATGATGAGTTGATGCTGGCCGCAGCCGATTGCACGGGGCATGGTGTGCCAGGCGCGCTGATGAGCATGATCAGTTATGCTTCATTGAGCCAGGCGGTGAGCGAGCTGAAGGAATTAAGCCCTAAAAATATTCTCACTGCGCTGAACGAACAAATGGTGAATGCGCTTAAACAAAAAAACAAAGGCGGGGAAAGCCGTGACGGGCTGGACATCTCGCTCGTATCCATTTCGAGGAATACATTGATGCTGAGGCATGCAGGCGCGAACCGCCCGGTTTACATCATCCGCAATAAAGAGATCATTGAACTTAAGGGAAATAAGTTTTCCATTGGCGGTTACGTGGATGAGGAAAAAGTTTTCGGGGAGAATGAATTCAAATTGCAGAACGGGGACACTGTTTACCTCTTCAGCGATGGGTACAGCGACCAGTTTGGAGGAGGGAAAGGAAAAAAGTTAATGACGAAGCATTTTAAGGAAATGCTGCTCTCCATACAGGACCAGCCGATCGATGAGCACGGGAAAATAATGGAACAGAAGCTGGATGAGTGGAAAGGCGCTTACGAGCAGGTTGACGACATCCTTGTAATTGGAATAAGAGTGTAGGAAATCCCGGGCAGCCCGCCCAAGACGGAGGAGTATGGGGACGGATGATATTCTCGTTATAGGACCGGGATCTAAGAGGAAGGATCTAGGAAGTATCTAAAAATTTGAATTCCTACCGCAAGCCAATGATTTCGCATCCGTAAATTCGTAGTTCGCTGGCAGCAACAAACTATAAACTATTTAAGTCTTCCCAATATCCTTCGATCTCCAATACCAGCGCTCTTCCGATCTCATCCAGTCCATTCCGCACACTCAGCACCGCACCTTTTTTCAAATGCTCCCCGAAACCAGAAGGCGATTCCAAAATTATCCGCAGCACCTCGCTCTCTCGCGGCTCAATCTCCTTTTTCTTGATATCAAGGCGTGCCGTACTGAAGAAAGTCCCGGTCTCCGCCATGTAAATACTCGGGCGTAAAAAGCCGAACATGCTTTTCGAAGAAATATTTTCGAGAAGGATCTTTAATACGAGAAGTTTGTTCTGGTAGATCACCGGGAAAGATATATCAGGAAAAAAAACGAACAACAAACTACAAACTACTTACGAGCCTCAGCATTTCCTTCTCCACTTCCTCGCTATCCCACTTCTTTTCAATATCCTTCATCGCCATGATCTTTTGCATGATGGCTTCCTGTTCTTTTCCCTTTTGCTGCGCTTCGGAATAACGCATATCGGTGCGATAGGTCACCATGGCGTACAGGGGGGTCCATTTGTCGGGATGCTTTTCGGAAAAGCGCGCTTCTATCTTTTTCTGGAGTAAGAATTTAGCATCGGCCACCTTATCGCGCATTTCAATATAATTCTCTATGGCGAGTTCAGCTATCGCATCACCATCCGGCTTACGTAACTTTTCAAATTCGTGGAACACTTTGCCCCAATCCTCCCCGTATTTACTCATTAGTCCATCCAGCACCACGCAATCTTCAAAACCACAATTCATTCCCTGTCCGAAGAAGGGAACGATCCCATGCGCGGCATCACCCAGCAACAAAACTTTATCTCCGAAACTCCAGGGATAGCAACGTATAGTGGCCAGAGATGAAGTGGGATTGGCAAAATAATCCTCCGCCAGCGTAGGCATCAGCGACACTGCATCCGGGAACATTTTTTTAAAGAAGTTCAGCATCTTTTCTTTCGTATCCAGCGCGGCAAATGAATTCTCACCTTCAAAAGGGAAAAACAAAGTACAGGTGAATGTTTTATCGAGGTTGGGCAGTGCGATCAGCATGAATTGTCCGCGCGGCCATATGTGCAGGTGATCGGCATCCATTGCGAATTCACCTTTGGCAGTTGGAGCAATGGTAAGCTCTTTGTAACCGTGATCGAGGTATGTTTGAGAATAGCTAAAGCGATCGGTACCCAATTGCATGGAAAGCCGGGAAGCCGAAAATGCTCCATCCGTTCCGAAAATGCGCCCGCTTTTTACCTCTGTTATTTTTTTTGTCCCGGAATTCTCAAATGTCGCGCCCGCGGTACGAATGTCCACATGCGTGCAACGCTCATTGAAGAATATCTTTACCCCGTGCTTCTCCGCAATATCCATCAGCAGGCAATTCAGCCCTCCCCTGCTCACCGAGTAATTCGCCTGGTGATGTTTGCCATAAGGCTGGAAAGCGATGGTCCCATCGAGGTTGTGGATCTCCCGGCCCTTCATTGCAATACCTATCTCACGCACATCCCCGTCAACACCAACGCCCGCCAACCCGCGCCAACCCCGGTCGCTCAGCGCAAGGTTGATCGAGCGCCCGGCCGAAATGCTGCTCTTTCGCATATCAGGCCTGCGCTCGTACAGGCTTACTTTGTAACCTCGTTTGGCCAAATAGATCGAGAGCAGTGATCCCACCAGTCCCGCACCCACTATCGTGATGTTTTTTTCCATACGTTTTGTTGCTGCACGAATTTAAAAGAAATTTTCAGGGGATCGCTTTCAATCGGGATATGATATTCATCACCGACCATCATACATCAACCATCCTGCATCTTTTCCTAACTTTGAATGGCTCATGAAAACCAAATACATTTCCATCATCATTACTGCGCTTGTGCTCCTGGTAGCAGCGCTCACCAATCCCGGTGAGGAAATTCATCGTGCGCGTGTGGAAAAGGAGCTCAGTTCATTGATCCCCGACAGCCTTAATGCCACACTTGGACAGGTGACAACCCCTCTTTTTGATGCGGCCATTGCCAAATTCATACACAGGCAAAACCTCATTTTTTTCAGCCTTACCAAACTCGATCTCCAGGCAGCCACG
>DATDFI010000253.1:0-2438 GCA_036522695.1 Bacteroidia bacterium
GTGGATAAGCAAGCGTGTATTTTTTTATTTCATTATGCAGTTGGTCGAGGGTAAACAGAACGGGGACATTAAGCTTGATGAAAATACTTTCGATATTATTTTTCCGGATAAGTTTCAGCAGGGGCGGAAGCTCCCCGTCAACTGTAGCACCCTTTGTGGTAAGCGTAAAAATTTTTCCGTTCACCGTGATGGCAAGATGAGGCGGGACCCGGTTGGCATAAAGCAGGACGAGATAAACATCCCGCATAAGCAATGCTTCTTCCGCTTTTTGAATATTCTTAATGATATACTTATCCACAATGACTAACGACTAATGACCAATGACTAAATCTCGATCTCCCCGCTAAAAACATACTCCGCAGGACCTTCCAGGTAGATGTCCGAGAACGAATCACCGTTCTGTTTGAATTTCACTTTAAGCATTCCGCCTAAGGTTTGTATGTCGCAAAACTCTTTTGAAGTAGAAACATTTTTCAATGCAGCAACCAGGCCCGATGCGGTTACGCCCGTCCCGCACGACAACGTTTCATTTTCCACCCCCCGCTCATACGTACGCACGAACACCGCTCCATCCACGCGCTCCAGAAAATTCACATTGGTGCCCTCCTTTTTAAAACGGTCGCTGTAGCGAATGCGCTTGCCCTGCTTCACCACATCAAACTCACCGATCTCGTGAACGAAGGTGCAATAATGGGGAGAGCCGGTATTCAAATAAAAAAAATCATCGCCCTTCTCCACGCTCTTTACATCGTTCATTTTCAAACTCACTATCCCGTCCCGGATGTGGGCAGTATGCTCTCCATCGATGGCGAGAAACCGGGTTTCATTTTTTATGATCCCCAATGCCGAAGCGAAAGCCACAATGCAGCGGCTGCCATTCCCGCATAAACTCTGGCTCCCATCAGGATTAAAGAATACCATCTCGAAATCATATCCTTTTTTTTCACGCAGCAAGATCAAACCATCGGAGCCCACCCCGAACCTGCGCTTGCAGATCTTCTGCACCAGGTCGAGCCGTGAAGTGTCAAAGGCCCCCTTACGATCATCCACCAGCAAAAAATCATTGCCGGTGCCCTGGTACTTATGAAATTTTAACATCATCGAATCAGAAATTCCAACGAATTACGAAAAAAAGCGCGAATCTACGAAATACGAATTCGTGCATGGACCTGAGTTTCCTCCAATTCGTATTTCGTAAATTCGTAGCGAAGCGATCCGCAATCCGCTGGTGTAAATTATTTGATCTTCGCCAGCACGCTCTGGTCCTTCACACTTTCAAACTGGCGGAAATCATCGGTAAAAGAAAGGCGGTAAACATTTTGCTGCTGCTTCATGTACAGCGCATCTTCGATCTTGTAAAGTTTGAGGTTCTCGCTTTGCGCAATGCCAAACAACACAATTTTATTCTTCAGCATTTTATATCCTTTGTAATTGATAGGCGACCTCCAGAACTCCACCTGGTAAGCCGTTACCGGGTTCTTATCATCCCGGATCCCGCTTTCCTTTTGCAGCAATGAATCTTTGGGGTTCTTATTCTCGGTGCCATTCATGTTGGTGACATCAATGGTAGTAGCCGCGATCATCTCGTCCTTCTTCACCACGATGTCATCCGTTGAAGAAGTAGAATGAATGGCACTGCTGTCGGGTTGAAGACTATCACCCTTTAAGTTCTGCGAAAGCACCTTCAGCGAATCATTTTTACTCCCGGAAGAATCCTTTACAACCACGTTCTTTTTGTTTTGCGGCCAGCTTTTATTCTGGTTTGCATCCTGCTTCTGGCCTTCCTTGTCATGTTCCACCTTCACCACAGTGTCGGGCGCGCTTTTAAAAAAACTCATCTTGCTGATATAATCATCGATCTTGAAAATAAAAAAACCTGCACCAATGAGGAGTCCTACCGTAAGACCGAGAAAAAAGATCATGAATTTATTGGAGAGGTGCATGACAGGAATTCAGAACAGTGACTGAAAATTTTTCCGAAGCAGGGATGCCAAAACGATTTTCACTCTGTAAAATTAGACATTTCCGCGCACAAAAGGCCCTCCGCTGTTAAAAAAAGTTAAACCAAAATCCATTGGGAAACAATGGCAGTAATTTTGCGTTAGACGAATGAAATTTTTCGAATCGTCAATCAAACTTTAATCCATCATACCATGAAAAAAATAATAGGATCCATCTTTACGGCAGCACTCGGAGGCGCAATGGCGCTCGGGCTGAACCATTATTTCGTGAAGCCGGAAAACAACAGCATTGCCGGCAAACAGCAGCCGAATAACGCACATTATGTATCCATGCCTTCGGGCATGCCTGAAACCGCTGTTAATTTTGTACAGGCTGCCGACATGACCGTGCACGCTGTGGTGCATATCAAAACCACTTACGCGAGCGAACCGGTGAGCAGCAACAATAGTTACGATCCCTTCCGCGATTTCTTTTGG
>DATDFI010000254.1:0-4549 GCA_036522695.1 Bacteroidia bacterium
ATAATTTACTCGGCTACTCTGTGGCGAGGATCCTGGATGCAAATGGCAACCGTGTGGTGAAGGCCAACCTGGTGAACGATCGCGGCATCCACATCTGCAAAAGCATGCTGGCCTGGCAAAAGTGGGGCAAAGGAGAAACGCCCGACAGCAGCGGGATGAAAGGCGATCATCTTGTCGGGAAATATTATGTGGAGTTTGATAAGCATTACAAAAAAGAAATTGCCGAATGCAAAGCGAAAGGAATGGGTGAGGAAGAGGCGGAGAAAAAAGCCCCTCTTATTCTTGAAGCCCAGGACATGCTGCGCAGGTGGGAGGCGGGCGACCCCGAAGTGGTGGCTTTGTGGACCACGATGAATAACTGGGTGTACAAGGGATTTGACCAGACATACGCGAGGCTGGGCGTTGCTTTCGATAAAATGTATTACGAAAGCAAAACGTATTTGATAGGGAAGGAAATTGTGCTGGACGGATTGAACCGGAATCATTTCTTCAAAAAGGCGGATGGAAGCGTGTGGGCCGACCTGCAGGAATTCAAGCTGGAGGAAAAAGTGTTGTTACGTGCCGATGGAACATCGGTGTACATCACCCAGGATATAGGTACAGCCACCGAGCGGTTTAAAGAATTTCCTGACGATTCACATTTTATTTATACCGTAGGCAACGAACAGGACCATCACTTTAAGGTGTTGTTCGCGATCTTGAAAAAGCTGGGATACCGGCAGGCTGATAATTGTTACCACCTCTCCTACGGAATGGTGGAATTGCCCGAGGGAAAAATGAAATCGCGTGAAGGAACTGTTGTGGATGCCGATGATCTTATTGATGAAATGGTGAGTACGGCCAAAGAAGCTTCACAGCAGCTCGGCAAACTGGAAGAGTTCACACCGGAGGAAGCGGAGAAGCTTTATCATGTGATCGCTATGGGCGCTTTGAAATATTTTATCCTGAAAGTGGATCCTAAAAAGAAGATGCTGTTCAATCCTAAGGAGAGCATAGACCTGAACGGGAATACCGGTCCTTTTATTCAATACACTTACGCCCGCATTCAATCCATCTTGCGCAAGGTGGGCCCGGCCGGTATGCCCGGTACCGATACGGTGAACTGGAAACTGGAAGGAAGCTCGGTGGAGGAGAAAGAAAAAAGTGTGCTCAAGTGGATCTATGATTTTCCTGCGGTGGTGAAGGAAGCGGGTGCGAATTACAGCCCGGCCGTGATCGCTAACTACGTGTACGAACTGGCCCGGCACTATAACCAGTTCTACCACGATGTACAGATCCTGAAAGAGGGCGATGAACAAAAACGGAACTTCCGTCTCGCGCTCTCTCACCGCACAGCCGAAGTGATCAAAAATGCAATGGCTCTGCTGGGAATAGAAGTGCCGGAGCGCATGTAGGTATCCCAAATATCTTACCGGAAATTCATCCTTCGCAAACTTTAGTTGGTCGATTGGGTTTTTTAAACCCCACCCACCGGTTATGGATTTATCTATCTTTCGCATCTATCTAACCGCAACCTAAACCCTTATTGCTATGATCATCTACGGGCATAACCATTTTCGCCAGCGCAGCTTTGTTCCCACCGAACTGGGACTTCCTCAAAGCTATAATGAGTATAACATTGAGATCCGTCAGCGGTACTTCCATTTGTTCTGGATACCTTTCTTTCCCATTGGGAAAATTTGGGGATTGCGAAAACATTCCGACAATCAATTGTACGAGATGCCGGATTCGGTCAGGCAACATGTAAAGCAAAATACAAAAGTGCCCGGGGTCTCCATCTGGGCCTTCTCGGGTCTTTTGCTGATCGGTCTTGTCGGGATCATTGCGCTCACCAGTTCCATGATCCAGGAAGCACATTACAAAGAAATGGCAAGGCAGGAAATGCTTGACGAATACAATGCGAAAATGGAGATCGTTCATCAGCCGCAATTGGGTGACGTTTACAGTTTCACGGATAAAAACAGCTACCACACTACCAAATTTATGCTCGACAGTATTGCCGGGAGCAAAATAGTGTTGGTGAAACTTGAAGACGATATGCGTAGTTCAACATTCATCACCATGGATACTTCCGCAGTGAAAAATTATATGACCCCAAGTTATAGCGGGAATTTCGATGGCGCGTCTTTGCAGGGGATCAGCGGAGGCCCTTTTGAATTGGAAGAGGTTGCAAGGGGCGAATACCAGGCCGGCCTCCCCACATTCGACCCGAATGCAAAAAGCGATAAGGAAAACGCACAGGCCGCAGGCGATCGCGATGAGAAAAGGAGAAGGTAAGACCGCATTCCCATTTTTTTTAAATTTGCTCTCCTTCAAAAGCACCGTGTGAAAATAATCGCCCGTTATTTTCTTTTTCTCTTTCCGGGATTATTTTTTTCCATCCCGGGAAAGGCCGGAATGGATCGTACCGATTCCCTGCTGGATGCACTGAAAAATACCCAGGCCGATACCTCCCGCGCGAATATTTTTAAAATGCTTTCGTATGAATTCCGCAGTAAGGACACCGCCCAATCGCGTGACTATGCCCGGCAATGTTTTAAGCTTTCTCAAAAAATAAATTTCCCGAAAGGAATGGGATGGGCTTATTCCCGTTTCGGTTCATTGGAAAAAAACGCCCTGCACGAAGATGCGGCCATTGAAAATTACCAGATGGCATTGATGTATTACGGCAAGGCGAATTACAAAAAAGGCCTCATGCAGGCTTACCTCGATATCGCGGGCGTGTATCGCAAAGCAGGAAAATACGATGAGGCGTTCACTAATTATACTAAACTGAAGGAACTTGCGGAAAACAGCGGTGATAAACCCATGATGGTGGAAGCATTGGGCGGCTACGCTAACATTTACCGCTACCGCGATGATTATGTTACTTCCCTGGATTATTACCAGCGCGCGATCAACCTGGCCGACTCGCTGGGCGATAAACGCGCGGCAGTGAGCCTGATGACCAATATGGCCATCATTTATTCGTACCGCAAAAATTATAAAGAGGAGTGGGCCCTGCGCTGGAAATGCTACCGCACCTACCGCGAGCTGGCCGATTCCACTAACATGATACTTGCGCTCAATAACCTTGGCAATATGCATTACGACCAGGGCAACCGCGATAGTGCAAAATATTATTACCTGCGGTCGCTCGATATCGTAAAGAGGATAGGTGACGAGCGGGCGGGATATAAATATGTTTCGGACTGTTACCAGAGCATAGGCATGATCGCCATTGACGAAGGGAATTTGAAGCTGGCGCTCGAAGATTATAAGAGGTCGCTGGATTACATGATACGCGGCAGGGAGAAAAAGGGAACAGGAATGGCTTATGGCGACCTGGTCGATCTTTATATCAGGATGGGCAACTGGAAGGAGGCAGAGCAGTGTGCGCAGCGGGAACTGGATATTTGCAGCGAGATAGGCTACAAGCGGGGGATGATGAATGCCTACGGTTCGCTCTCCGACATAAGCAAGCATAACAAGGATTTCCCGAAAGCCTTTGAATACCTCAGTAACTATACGGCACTTCGCGATAGCATATTGAACGAGAAAAGCAATAACCAGTTGGCGGAAATGCAGACCAAATTTGAAACAGCAAAAAAAGAACAGGAACTGAAAGAGCGTGCATCCGTGATCGCGAACCAGGATAAAGAGGTGAAACAGCAAACCATGCTCGTGTACATTTTTGTGGGAGTATCTGTTTTATTTCTTGCGCTCGGTTTTGTTTTGCTGAGGCAGTACGGGCAAAAGCGCAAGGCGAACGCACTGCTGGAAAAACACAATCTCGAGATACGCATCCAGGCGAAGGAGATCTCGGAGCAGAAGGAGATCATTGAAGCGAAGAACAAGGACATCACCGACAGCATTCATTACGCGCGACACATACAGGAGGCCATTATTCCCCCCGATGACCTGGTGTACGAATATTTGAAGGAGTGTTTCATCCTATACAAGCCCAAGGATATTGTGAGTGGTGATTTTTATTGGGTGCACAAGCAGGCCGATAACGTGATGTTCTCGGTGATCGATTGCACGGGCCATGGTGTGCCGGGCGCGCTGATGAGTGTGCTGGCGCACAGCGCCATTAAATCGGTGATCACGCAAAGGCCCACACTGCCGCCTTCGGGGATCCTCAATTTTGTGCATGACGCGGTGAAAGAGACCTTCAAGCACCAGTATAAAGATGTTTCGGTGAATGACGGGATGGACATTGCAATGTGTTCACTCGACCGCAACACTATGAAGCTGCGCTACGCGGGCGCGCGTATTCCTTTATGCGTGGTGCGTGGAACGGAATTGATAGAAGTGAAAGGTGACAAGCAAACCATTGCCGGTTCGTCACAAGAGACCTGCGAGCCTTTCACATTCCATGAACTTGATGTGCAAAAGGGCGACAACATCTATATTTTTTCTGACGGTTATGCCGACCAGTTCGGTGGCCAGAAGGGAAAAAAGTTCAAGTACAATAACCTCAAGCAGCTTTTGCTTTCCATAGCGGTAAGGCCCATGTACCTGCAAAAGCAATTACTCGATAAGACCATTGAGGATTGGCGGGGCAACC
>DATDFI010000255.1:0-6707 GCA_036522695.1 Bacteroidia bacterium
AATATGCTTACTCAATACAGTGAAGGGCTTGTTGCGGTAGTGAGTGATTCATATGACGTGTATCATGCTTGCGAGAAGATATGGGGAGATGAATTGAAAGAACTGGTACTAAAGCGCAATGGCACATTGGTGGTGCGCCCTGATTCAGGTGTGCCCAAAGATGTAGTGCTGAAAGTGATCGAGATCCTCGGTGATAAATTCGGCTACGGGGTGAATGCTAAAGGGTACAAAGTGATCAATCCTAAAGTGCGTGTGATCCAGGGAGATGGAGTGAATTATGAATCCATATCGGAAATATTGGAGAACCTCGAAAAAAATAAATGGAGCACGGATAATGTCGCCTTTGGGATGGGAGGAGCCCTGTTGCAAAAGCTCGATCGGGACACGCAAAAATTTGCCTTTAAGTGCAGTTGTGCTACTGTTGATGGCAGTGATCGCGATGTTTTCAAAGATCCCGTTACCGATCACGGAAAACGGTCAAAGCGCGGAAGATTAAAGCTCGTAAAAGATAGAAGTGGCTTTGTGACAAAACAAATAGGCGAAGAAGGAACCGATGAATTGGTCACTGTTTTTGAGAACGGTGAGTTGAAAAAGCAGTACTCTTTCGAAGAAGTAAAACGGAATGCAAAAATATAAGGTCATGGAAAAGCAACCGAAAATAATTTTTTGCACCGGCAGCTATACATACCTGGCTGAGCGGATGCTCGCGCACGGTGATTTTCAAAAAGGTGAGATCGCCACGGAGAAATTCCCCGATGGAGAAACATATCATCGCATCCTTACGCACGTGGAGGGAAGGGAGGTGATCCTGGCAGGTGGCGCGATCAGCGATAGTGAAACACTGGAGATCTTCGACCTGGCCTGCGCGCTGGTGAAATACGGAGCGGCTTCACTTACGCTCGTTGTTCCCTATTTCGGGTACTCTACAATGGAACGTGCGGTGGAGAGCGGGGAAGTGGTAAAAGCCAAAACACGTGCTATGCTTTTCTCTGCCATTCCCAAGGCATCGAAAGGAAACAAGATCATGCTCGTTGATCTTCATACAGAGGGCCTGTCACATTATTTTGACGGGTCTATCACAACGGTGCATGTGTATTGCAAGAGCATTGTGGCTGAGACCATACCGGAACTTACAAAAAATGAAGTTGTGCTCGCCAGTACGGATGCAGGCAGGGCCAAATGGGTACAGTCGCTTGCGAATGACATGGGCATACCGGCTGCATTTGTTTTCAAGCGCAGGTTGAGCGGGGCGGAGACACAGGTCACTTCCATCAGCGCTGACGTGAAGGGAAAGGATGTGGTGATCTATGATGACATGATCCGTACGGGTGGCTCTATTGTAAATGCCGCCAAAGCATATAAGAATGCAGGGGCGCAAAACATCTTCGTGATCACTACACATGGCTTGTTCACGAATGGTGGCCTGGAGAGGATAAAAAACTGCGGGTTGGTGAAGCAGGTGGTGAGTACCGACTCCCACCCGAATGCCATGAGCATTAAAGATGACTTTTTGAAAGTGAAAAGCATTTCGGAGTTAGTGATCAAAAATCTTGATAAAAATTTTTAAAAATGGATAAAATAGAATTGATAAAAGCAGATATAACCAAAATGGAAGTGGATGCCATCGTGAATGCGGCTAATACTTCCCTGCTTGGAGGGGGCGGAGTGGATGGAGCCATTCACCGGGCTGCAGGAAAAGAATTACTGGAAGAATGCAGGACCCTGAACGGCTGCAAAACGGGAGAGTCGAAGATCACGAAGGGATATAAGCTTCCTGCGAAATTTGTGATACACACTGTGGGGCCGGTTTGGAATGGCGGCACGCGAAATGAGGATGCGCTGCTCGAAGGATGCTACAAAAATTCATTACGGCTTGCGGTGGAGAATGGCATAAGAACCGTAGCATTCCCTAGTATAAGCACTGGCGCCTATCGTTTCCCTTTCGACCGGGCCTGCCGGATAGCTCTGAGAACAATAAGGGGGTTTTTAAATAACCACAGCGGTATCGAAAAAGTATCTCTTGTTTGCTACAGCGATAAGGACTTTGAACAATACCAGCGAATAATAAAAGAAGAAAATGGATAAGAATAAAGTAATAAAGTTGAGTAAACTGCTCAGTTATGTATTACGACATAAACCCGCTCACCTTGGAATTGTTTTAGATGAACAGGGATGGACAGACACTGCTTTGCTCCTTGAAAAGATCAAAACAGAAATGAATGGGGTGGACCTCGAAATGCTGAAGTACGTTGTGGCAAACAACGATAAAAAGCGTTTTTCATTTAATGATGACCTTACGCGCATTCGTGCTAACCAGGGACACAGCCTCGGGATCGACCTCGCACTGCAGCCTATCGCGCCACCCGGGATATTGTTTCACGGAACGGCAACGCGTTTCATTTCATCGATCATGAAGGACGGTTTGAACAAGCAAAGCCGCCAGCATGTACATCTTTCTGATAATTATGACACGGCATTTAACGTGGCCACGCGGCATGGGGTCCCCAAAATTTTGAAAGTGCAGGCCTTGAAAATGCATGCTGAAGGGCATTTGTTTTACTTATCGGATAATAAGGTTTGGCTTACCGATCACGTGCCGGTAAAATTTATTGAAGAATGAAAAAAATAACTTTATATAGACCCATTGGTTGTATAGAGCTGGAATTAATAGAAGATTCAGGCTTTCGCTCTTTTCCACCGCGTTTATCATGGCAGCCTATTTTTTACCCTGTGTTGAGTTATGATTACGCATGCACTATTGCACGGGATTGGAATACGAATGATGAGGGATCAGGTTTTGCGGGGTTTGTTACGAAGTTTGATATCCCGGAAGAATATTTTTTGCAATTCGAAGTGAAGAATGTAGGCGGTCCCGATCACAATGAACTTTGGGTTCCGGCTGGCCAGTTGGGAGAGTTTAATTCAAAACGGGTGGACAAAATACAGGTTGTGAAAGCTTTTTACGGGGATAAGTTCAGTGGCACAAAACGTTATTGAGGGCCGCTCACTTTTTACTTAACTTTATATAGCTTGAAAAAGAACAAAATATATCCTTACAAAAAAGTACTGCGGGCCTGTCTCCGTTATTTTAATAATGATGAGCTGGCGGCTTCGGCATGGATGGGGAAATATGCAATGAGGGATGCTGGAGGGAATTTCATAGAGCTCGATCCTTCGGATATGCATCGAAGGCTCGCGGAACAATTCGCACGCATCGAGAAAAAATTCGCGAAAGGCTCCACGCCCGATCATTCCGAATATGGAAGAGCCCGCGGAACGCTATCGGCAGAAAAGATATTTTCTCTCTTCGATAAATTCAGGTACGTGATCCCGCAAGGGAGTGTGATGTCGGCACTCGGGAACCCCAATACCGTGGCCTCACTTTCCAATTGCGTGGTGTTGCCAAAGGTGTATGATTCATACGCTGGCATTCTCACGGCCGACCAGCAGATGGCGCAGCTCTTTAAAAGGAGATGCGGAGTGGGAGTGGACATTTCTTCTATTCGCCCTGCGGGGATGCCGGTATCGAATGCTGCGCGCAGCACTTCGGGTGCAGTTTCGTTCATGGAGCGTTATTCCAACACCACCCGCGAAGTGGCCCAGCACGGCAGGCGTGGCGCTTTGATGATCACCATGGACATTGCGCATCCCGATATAGAGAAATTCATTGTGGCGAAGCAAGACCGGACAAAGGTCACAGGCGCGAATATTTCCGTTCGCTTGTCGGATGAGTTCATGCATGCGGTGGAAAAGGATAAAAAATTTACGCTGCGATTTCCAGTTGAAAGGAAAGCAAAGTACGAACGGAAAATAAATGCCCGGGAGCTCTGGGACCGGGTAGTAAAATGCGCGCACAGTACCGCTGAGCCCGGTTTGATCTTCTGGGACAGGCAGCATGAATATTCTACTTCCTCTTTTTATCCCGGCTTCAAAAATATTTCCACCAATCCCTGTTCCGAGATCGCGATGCAGGGCGGGGACAGTTGCCGGCTCATTGCGCTCAACCTTTTCAGCTTTGTAAATGATCCTTTTGGCCGTGCCGCGTCATTCGATCATAAAAAATTCTACGAGATAGTTTACGAGGCCCAGCGCCTCTCGGATGATCTTGTTGAACTAGAATTGGAAAGTATTGAACGGATCTTAAAGAAGATCAACGCGGACCCCGAGCCGGGCGATATCAAAAAGACAGAGTATGATCTTTGGAAATTGCTGTACCGTAATGGGAAGAAAGGAAGACGCACCGGCCTTGGTTTTACTGCCATGGCCGATGTGCTCGCTGCCCTAGGGTTGAAATTCGATTCGTTGGAAGCATTAAATGTGATGGAGGCGATCATGCGGACAAAGTGCAATGCTGAATTCGATTCCTCTATTGACCTCGCCATTGAGCGCGGAAAGTTCAACGCCTTTGATATACGCATCGAAAATAAGTCGGGATTCATAAAAATGCTGAAGAAGGAGTTCCCGGGGGTTCACAAGCGAATGATGAAGTTCGGAAGAAGGAATATTTCATTAAGTACCGTAGCTCCTACAGGCACACTCAGCATACTTTCCCAAACCTCATCCGGGATCGAACCCGTTTTCATGCTTCAGTATAAGAGAAGAAAAAAAGTAAGCCCTGGTGATGAACATGCCCGTATTGACCTGGTGGATGCAACGGGCGATGCCTGGCAGGAGTACGATGTATATCACCCTAAACTGAAAACGTGGATGGAGCTTAGCGGGCAGGACGATGTTTCAAAAAGTCCATACCGGGATTCTACTGCTGAAGAGATCTCCTGGAAGAAACGCCTGGAGATCCAGGCCATCGTGCAGAAGTACACCACGCATTCCATTTCATCCACTATAAACCTTCCTTCTGATGTCACGGTGGAGCAGGTAAGTGAAATTTATTTTGAAGCTTGGAAAAAAGGATTGAAAGGCATCACGGTGTATCGCAGCGGCTCGCGTACAGGTGTGCTCGTGGCAAATGAAGAAAAGGAGGCGCACGCGCAGGTGCATGCGGGTCCGCCCGTACGCCCGGTGGCGCTGGAGGCTGATGTAGTGCGTTTCCGAAATGGTGAAGAGCAATGGATAGCGGTTGTGGGATTGCTGAATGACCATCCGTATGAAATATTCACAGGGCGCGAGGAAGATTCTTTTTTTATTCCTGCCAATGTGATAAAGGGGAAAGTGAAACGTATGGTACTTCCGGGTAATAAAAAGCGATATGATTTTGTTTACACGGATGACAAAGGGAACGGGATCACGGTGGAAGGCCTGTCGCGAAGTTTCAACAAGGAATTCTGGAACTACGCCAAGCTCATCTCGGGCGTTTTACGCTACGGCATGCCCATTCTTAACGTGATCGAACTCGTGGAGAACCTCAATTTATACAGCGATAACATCAACACCTGGAAGAATGGCGTGGTGCGCGCTTTAAAAAAATATATTCCCGAAGGTTCATTTGCACTCGAACGTAAATGTCCGGAGTGTGGTGACCCGGGCGGATTGTTTTACCAGGAAGGTTGTTTGCAATGCCGGAGCTGCGGGTATTCGGTGTGCGGGTAACACATCATTTATATTTTTTATTTCCCGTGCAACCTTTCCCCATTTCTCACCGTCTTGCCTTCCGAAAGTAAAACTGTAAAAATGTATTTACCAGGAAATATACTCACGATACAGGGTAATAACGCAAGGTCGACCGCGCGCTTTAGCAAGGATGAACTTTGTGAGGGGATATGCTGTGTGCCATTAGGTTAACACTTGATAAATTGAACAGCTATCCCCCGGAAAACCCCCGGGGGATTTTTTTTGAAATGAATTTGTTCTTTGAATAAAAATATTTTCCACGGTTGTGGAATAAGACCTTCCCTTGCGGGAAGAACGGAACTCAAAATAAGAGACCGCGATGCAGGTGTGAAAGCCTCGTAGTGCGGTGTTGCATTGCAACACCGTATGCTGCTCCTAAAGTTGATCTCCCGTTTAATGCTGAAGTCACGGGTTCGATTCCCGTTTCGCCCACAGGACGAATAGCTCAGTTGGTTAGAGCGCAGCCATCAATGCAGGTTCGATTCCTGCTTCGCCAGTCACGCGAATAGCCAAATGGTAAGGCAATGGACTCAAGATCCATGATTGCGAAGATGCCAACTTCGTTTTTAAATTAAATATGGTAAAGGGCCGGCAAGGCGGGCATGTACCCGGTGAAAGTGTCAGGGGAGGCAGGTGGAAACACCCGGCAACGCCTGGTACGGATCACAAGCTCAAACCCGGGTTGCGAAAAGGCAGATACCGTAAACGGTACGGGAATCCGCTCTTCGTTTTATGGAATGGATGGGAATGGGTCATCCATACTGGAACAAGACCGGTTTCGCGGAGTTTACTCAAGCCGGATCCCCCCGCGCGAGGGTGGAACATTATCCCGCCACCGGTTTTTAAAAGAAAAAATGGAATAGAATAAATAAGTAACTATTAAAAACAAAAACAAAATGTTGAATTACGTTAGAATTGATGCTTACAAAGTTGGATTGGTATTCCGTAACGGCAATTACGACCGTGTGATCACGGAAGGTACGCACTGGCTGCGTTTGAGCGAGCGTGTGATGGAATATGACCTGGCGAAACCTTTCGTTCCTCCTGCCAACCTTAACATCCTGTTGAAAGATGACAAACTGGCTGCGTTGCTGGAAGTGTTGACCGTGAAGGACAACGAGATCGCATTGTATTTCGAG
>DATDFI010000256.1:0-12150 GCA_036522695.1 Bacteroidia bacterium
GTGCTTTTTCTTCTTCGGATCAACCATTGCAAGGCCTTCAATGGTCAAACCCTTTTTCTTAAGGTGACCATACTTGGTCTCAAAACTTTTAAGAATATCGAACATTATTTGCTTTTTTGCGGGATACAAAGGTACGAAATAAGTTATCCACAGTCAAGGATTTAGACAATTGGATTTCAACGGGCTACAATTGTGGAAAAAAAGCGGACGAATTTCAGTTACCACCCCCTCCTGGAAGAGCCCAACCGGAAAGTTGACCAATAGCAGGGCAACGGGTCATTAGCCCTATAAAGAATACTATAACTTATTGCATATCAGCACTAATATGGTCGAAGATTAAAGTTGCCATTCACAAAGGCCTTACTATACTTTTATCCCAATCACCAGCACATCATCCACCTGGTCCAGCATTCCTTTCCAGGAATTAAAACGATCCAGCATGATCCTCTCCTGCTGCGGCATTGGAAGCTCCTGGATAGAAATGATCAGTTCTTTGAGCTGACTGTATTTGAATTTTTTTCCTTTAGGCCCACCGAACTGGTCGGCATAACCATCTGTAAAAACATAGTACGATTCCCCTTTTACCAGGGGAATACTATGGCCCATGAACGGCAGTGACCTGCCCTGGAAATAACCGACAGGTCGCTTGTTGGGAGCATATTCTTCAATGGTCCATTTTCCATCCTTTCTATAGCATCTCCACAACGGATTGTTGGCGCCAGAGAATTTCACTGTTTCATTTTCGGGATCGAAACTGAGCAAGGCAGCATCCATCCCATCTTTTGCGCCCATCGAATCACCGGTTTGCTTCAGGGAACTGATCACAAGGTGCCGCATTTCACTCAACACGGCCTCGGGGTCGGTTATTCCGCGCTCATGCACCACCTGGTTCAAAAAATTATTGCCGATCATGCTCATGAGTGCACCGGGAACACCATGTCCCGTGCAATCCACAGCTGCGATAAGCTTTTTTCCATCCTTTTCACCGAACCAATAAAAATCACCGCTCACCACATCGCGGGGCTGAAAAAGCACAAAGGCCTCGGGAAATAATTTCGACTTGAGTTCTTTAGGAGGGAAAAATGCTTCCTGAATATTTTGTGCATAACGAATGGAATCCGTAATGTCCTTGTTTTTTTCTTCCACCAGTAATTTTTGTTCTTCAATGATCTTTTTCGCTTTTCGATTCTCCCTGAGACTGCGATAAATGAAAAAGGCGAACACAACGATCGCTGCAAAACCAGCAATGAGAACATTCCGGAGCAAGCGTTCACGCTTCAACCGCTCTTCATTTTCTTTTTCGGTCAACTCGCGCTGGTGTTCCTTCTTTTCAAATTCATATTTCATTTGCACCTGTGCCAGCTTTGATGCTTTGCTGTTCCTGTCAATAGAATCCTTGATGACCCCCAGCAGTAAATTGTATTGATAAGCCGACTGGAAATCTTTTTTACCGGCATAGATGTTTGAAAGGAATTCGTAATCGTCCTTCAGGTCTTCGAAGCTGCGGATGCCGCTTGCCAATGCGATGGCACGTTTAACATACACGATCGCAGTATCAATGCCACCTTTATCCGCAAAAACGCGGCCGATCTTAGCGATCACCTGCGACATGATGAGCTTATCGTCAAGCTCCGTGCTCATCTTCAATGACCGCTCCAGGTAAACCATGGCGCTATCGAATTCCTTTTTATACCGGAATATGGTCCCAATGTTGGAGTAAACCGTGTACTCCCCTTTTTTCTCACCCAATTCCTTATCAATGCGCAATGCTTTACGATAATATTCCAGTGCTACGTCATAATCCTTACGGTAAGTGTGAATGGCGCCTATGTTATTGAGGTCGTTCGCGATCGACCTTTTATCGCTTATCTGCTCATCGATACCGAGCGCGAGGTGGTAATATTCCAATGCCTTGCCGGGATTTCCCGCATCATTATAAACCAGCCCGATGTTATTATAACTCGATGCCATTCCGCCTTTGTCATGTTCTTCTTCGCGGAGCTGGAGGGAGCGCAAAAAATTATCGAGCGCCTTTTCATAATCCGCCTCGTTCCAGTAAACCAGGCCGATATTATTAAGCACACTCGCCACTCCTTTTTTATCCTTGAGCTCTTCGCGTATTTTGAGTGCCGGCTGTAAATAGGTCAATGCTTCATCATACCTCCCGGTGTTGATGTGAAGTACGCCCAGGCTCACCAACGCGCGGGCCCGCTCACGCTGCAATACATGCCATAATTCCGAACCGGCATCAACTGAAGGCAGAAGGCTGTCGATAAAAGAAACGGAACGATCGGAAAATGAAATGGCTTTTACCGGGTCCACGCTCCAGTATTGCCGCGCGATATCATTAATGAGCTTTACCTTGTCGGTATCCGTTGAAACAAAAGATAGCCTTTTCTGAAGCGAATCGATGGCCTTGCTTCGACTATCAGCGCCTTTGGTGCCTTGTGCAGAAGAAGAGATCGAACCGGTGGTGACGGAGAACAAAAAAATAAAAACGATCCAATGCTTCATAAATATAAAACTTTAACCCCGATCATACACACATCGTCAACCTGTTCCAGCTCACCTTTCCACTCTTCGAATACCCGGTCGAGTTCCACTTTCTGCTCATTCATCGGGCGATCCGAAATGCGCACCAGGCATTCTTTTAATTGCTGGTATTTGAATTTTTTACCTTTCGGCCCACCGAACTGGTCGGCATAACCATCCGAAAAAATATAAATACGATCGCCTTTTTGCAGGTCATACTCATGGGTGGCGAATGAATGCTGCTCCTCCCCGTAATTACCAATGGGGAATTTGTCTCCTTTGATCTCGCTGACCTGCCCGTTCCGTAAAATGTAAACCGGGTTGTTGGCTCCTGCGAAAAAAAGTTTCATCGCGTTGCGGTCGAGCGCACATAAGGCCACATCCATCCCATCGCGCACCGTAGTATTGCCGAATTGCTGGCGGAATGTCTCGCTCACTCCTTCATTCATGCGATCGAGTACCCGGCCGGGAACCGTTTCCTTTTGCTCCTTCAATGCCCGGTTGAGCACATTATGGCCTACGATACTCATCATCGCTCCCGGCACACCATGACCGGTGCAATCCACCACCGCGAACAAAACGGAATTACCGGCCGGCATAACCCAGTAAAGATCACCGCTCACAATGTCCTTCGGTTTATAAAGTATAAAAGATTCCTTGAGATATGAATACACAAAGTCATCGCCCGGCAAAATTGCATCCTGCAGGCGTTTCGCATAATTGATACTGTCCGTGATGCTCTTGTTCTTCTCTTCAATGATGGCTTTCTGTTCTCCCAGCAACATGCCGTCCTTCTTCTTCTGGCGATAGCCGCGAAAAACGAAAAATGCGAGAGCAGAGATCAATACCAATCCCGCTATCACCGAGTAGTTCACGATGCGCTGCTGGCGTATCTCCGAATCACGCGTGCGGAGCTTTTCCTGGTTCAGCTCCAGCTCCTTTTGCTTTTTTTCCGATTGGTACTTGGCTTCCAGTTCCATCGCCTGCTTGTTCCTTTGCTCGTTATTCAATTCCTTGTTCACCTTAATGTATTTCGCCTGGAATTCGAAAGCCTTTTTGTAATCGCCTGTTTTGGAATAAAAGTTGGCAGCTACCTGGTACGAAAATCGCTGTGTATCCTTGTTCTTGATCTCCTCTGCGATCCGGATGCAATTGGCCAATGCGTCAAGCGCCTTTGCTTCCTGGCCAAGCTGGAGATAGAGGGAAGTTAAATTTCCCCACGCATCGGCTTCCTGGTCACGCATCCCCGACTTCTGCTTCAACTGAAGCATCTTGAGCTGGTAATCCACCGCACGCTGAAAATCATTTTTTAACCCGTACACCATACTCAGGTCAGCGTAACAATTCCCCATGAGCGTATAATCGGGGATCGATTCGCAAATGGCCAATGCACGCTCAAAATTACCGATGGCCTTTTCATACTCTCCCCTGCTCCCGTAAACAATACCGATACCTATGATAGAGCCGGCCAGGTCCTTCCGGTCGTTGATCTCGATCGACAATTTTTCCGAGAGCTCATAGTATTTCAATGCCTTGTCGTATTCTTCCCGGTCAACATACAGGCTGCCGATATTGGTATTGATGGAGACCTGGTCGGACTTGTCATTACGTTCCTCTGCTATCCGCAGCGCGATGAGCATATAATCTAGTGCGGTGTCGTAAACTGCGGTGCGCCTGAAAAAATTTGCATAATCCTGGTAAATGTCCCCAAGGTCCTCTTTATTCCCTTCGCTCTTTGCCATGCTTAACGCATCGGTGAAACATTTGCGCGCCTCGGAGTAATTTCCACCGTCCTTATAATATATCCCAAGATTATCTGTCGCATGCAGTTTCACCTGGTCAAGATGAAGCGAGTCGGCCATGCGGAGGGAAACGGAAAGATATTCGAATGCCTTTGCGGCATCAATGCGCAGGTAGCGCCTCCCGATGGCATTGAACAGTTTTGCCTTTTCTTCGGCAGATGCGCCAGGCAAGAGCTGCTCAAGGCTGTCGATCTCGTGCGTTTTCTGCGCCCGGGTATAAAAAGGAGAAAGGAAAAAAAACAGGAAGATGTAAAGAATGTCTTTTCTCATACCGCTCACCCTTTATTTTTTTTCAGGCAACGTTCAAAATATTTTTCACCGGGCAATAAAGCGGATTGGATCCTTCGCGCGTAATTGATGGAGTCGATGATCTCCTTGTTTTTGTCCTCGATGATGGAATACGCCTTTTTCAACTCTGCGTTCTTATTTTTTTCAATGTCCGCCTCTTTTCGTGCAAATTCTATCTGGTTCATCAACTGCACGCTTTTCAGTTGGGCATTCGTCTGCAAACTGATCACTTCTTCCTTGAGTTTATGGAAAAGCTCGTACTGTTCAAGCGCTTTTTGAAAATTTCCTTCAGACCTGTAGATGGTATAAAGGCTTTCATAGATCTCGTACTTGATCGATTTATACGAATGCTGGTCAGCATAGGCTAACGCCTTTTCATATTGCTCTTTCGCCCCAGTGGTATTCCCACTAAGGAATTCAAGCCTCGCGATGAGCTGCATGAACCGCATTACGCCAAAGCGCACGTTTTCCTCCATAGCGATCTGCAGCCCTTCGCTGGCAAATCCTCTCGCCTTTTCATAGTGCTTCTTTTCAATATGCAGTTCGGTCCAGCGCAGCAAAGTGGCGAAATATCCCATCTTCTCCGGTGAGGTTTTGCGCAGGGCCAGGCTTTTTTCAAGGATGTCTTCCGCCTTATCGAATTGCCTTTTCTTGAGAAATATCTCGCCCATCACCATGTAAGCAGCGGCAAGGCCCACGTTGTCATTCATCTCTTTGCGGATGTTTGCCGACTTGTTGGCGTTCTCCATGGCTACGTCAAGATCATTAAAATGCTGGCTGATATAGGTGAGCTGAAAATAACAGGCGGCCATTCCCGATCTGTCGTTCAGTCTTTCACGAATTTCCAGGCTTTTATGAAGACTTTCGATGGCCTGGTCGAATACACCGAGCCGTATGTGTAACACCCCGAGATTGTACAACGCATTACCCATGCCGGGAGCATCATCGAGCTCCTTATAGAGGGTGAGGCTATCGAGGAGATTTGCAAAAGCTTTTTCGTTCTCTGCACTGTGTATGTGAGCGAATCCGATCTGCGCAAAGCTATCCGCCTTTCCTTTTTTATAACCGATGGACTCGGCAATCCCGAGGGCTTCCTGCGAATACGCGGATGAGCGCCTGGGATCAATGTTCCGCAGTTCCACCGCGAGTTTATTGAGCACATCAACTCTCCCGCGCTTTTCGAGCGTGTTCTCCAGTTCTTTTTCAAGCTGTTCTATTTTATTCAAGCGGGGAAGTTTATTTCTTGGATCTTTTTGTTCTCAATCGCTCCAGGTTACGCTGAATGAATTTTTCGCGGGGCAGCAAGGCACTTTGAATGCGCCTTGCATAATTGATGCTCGCCAGGATATCCTTGTTCTTTTCCCGGATCAGCCCTTCGGCCTGTTTCATTCCAGTGATATCCGTATCGATGATGATCATCTTTCGGAGTTTTCCTTCAGCATCAAATATAGGCGTAAGTGTTGAAGATTCCCACACCTCCTTACCGTCACGGGTACGGTTGAACGACTCATAGGTGACCGGCTTTTTATCCCTCACACTTTCTTCGATGATGGCCCTGATACCCGGGTTATTGCTCACTTCGAAAATGGTCTCGCCTCTCAACGCTTTTAATTCTTCAAGTGTGATGGCATTGAGTTTCACAAAACTTTCGTTCACCCATTCCAGTACACCGTTGGCGTCCATGATGAGAATGGTGTTCTCGGTTTCGCTGGCCACGATGGAAAGCCGTTCGAGTTCCCGGTTCTTGTCCTCCATTTCGGCACTGTAGCGCTTGTTTTGCAGGAAATTCCTGTATATGAAAAACGCAAGCAATAACACGAGCAAAAATCCTGCGACAAATGCATTTCGCAGCACCGCGTTGCGCGAGGCCTCCGCCTCTTCCTTTTTCAATTCGAGATTTGCAGTGGCCAGGTCACGGTCTTTCTTTTCACTCTCATAACGCACATTCATTTCGTTCATGTGCTTTTCATTTTCTTCGTTAAGCAGCGAGTCGTGAAGAAAGGTATAGGCTTCCTGGAATTGCAGCGCGCTTTTAAGATCACCCGAACGCTTGTACGCCTTTGCCAGGGCCGAATAGCATTCGAGCACGCGCGGCCGGGCGCCAATGGAACGTACAAGGGAGAGGGCGGCATTTGCATTGATGATCGCTTCTTTTAAATTGCCGGTGCGCTCATAAACCCCGCTGATGTTGATCAGGTTCACGGCCTCCCCTTCCTTATCGCCCAACCGGGTGATGATGCTCAAGGCATCTTTCAACTCCGCCAGGGCCCTGGAATAAACTCCGCTGCGCTGGGAATTACCTTCCGGGAGTGAATCGCCAAGGCCTATATATGCAAGACCGAGGTTGTTGTAACAATTCGCCACCCCCTTCTTATCTCCCATCTCGTCATCGATCGTCAACGCCTCGAGTGTCATGGTAACGGACTTGCCGTACATCCCCTGGCGCAGGTACATGCCCCCGATGTTAAAGCTGGCCAGGGCGACCCCTGCCTTATCGCCCAAACTCTTTTTTATTTCGAGCCCCTTCAATTGGTTCTCCAGCGCCTTATCGTAATTATTTTGATCCTGGTAAAGCAACCCGATATTATTGTACACCGAAGCCATCCCTTTCTTATCACCCAATTCCTCCTTCAGTTTTAAAGAGCGCAAATAATAAGCAAGCGCTTTGTCAAAATCCCCATACAGGCGATACACTTCCCCGATGTTGTTGAACGAGCCGGCCATTCCTTTTTTGTCGCTTATCTCCTGGCGTATCTTCAGTGCCTGCTCGTGAAAGTTCAACGCTTTTTCATAATCCCCTTTTTCCTTACAGATGACCCCCAGGTTATTGAGGGCCGAACCTTCACCGGTTTTGTAGCCTAAACGGATAGAAAGCGAATCGGCAGCATAACCGTAACGAAGGGCTTCCTCGTAGTTTCCTTTATTGAGTAAGATGCGGCATTGGTCGTTCAGGATTTTTACTTTTGAAGTGTCATCCTTCATCAGCTCAAAACGATGCCATGTGGAGTCGGGAGAAGAAATGCAGGTGAAGGAATTCAAAAGAAAAAAAAATCCCATCCACCACTTCAGGGTTTGCTTTGAAATTATATTTCCAGCGCATTCATTCATGTAACACAATTGGAAAGCCCTGTTGCTTATGCGGATGCTAAAACAAAATGGAGGTAAAAAAATACTTCTTTTCATCTGGATCCAACGGGCATAAATATAGTTTTTTCCACCGAAGGGTGAGGACCGGAAAGGCAGGGCCTACGTTTTTTTATCGTCTCTTTTCGAAAGGGCGCGGCCAATATATTTTTCAGAAGGAAGTAAAGAGCGCTGGATGCGCTGCGCATAATGTATACTGTCGGTGATCTCGCGGTTCTTTTCCTCGATCACCGCCTTTTGACGCTGCGAGATCTTAAAGCGATTGTACATGATGGCCCCGAAAAGTACCAGCAGCACCAATCCGCCATACAAAGCGTAGCGGAATGTTTTTTCATTTTCGAGTTTAGCTTCAACGATCTTTTTATCCGCTTCCACTTTTATGCTGTCGGCTGCCGCTTTCTTCTCAAACTCATAACGTAATTCCTTCTTCGCGATCTCTTCCCTCGTATTTTCCTTGAAAATGCTGTCCTTTAATACCATGGAACGTTCGAAGTGCAGGAGCGCCTCCCCCATATCTCCCATTTTTTTGTATGTCGAATACAGGCTGTTCTCGATCGTCATCTCGCAATTCAGGTCCCCGATCTCCTTCGCGATCGTCAATCCTTCCATACCCTTACCGATCGCCTCTTTGAATTTTTTTTGCCAGCCCAATGTTTCACCTATGCTGCCCAGTGTGTTGGCCACGAGTTGCTTATTGCCGATCTTTTTTGCTACTTCCAGCGCGCGTTCAAAATTCTCGAGGGCCTTGTCATACTTTTCCTCCGGCCTGAACCCTAGCCGTAAGCAATCGGAATCCGGGAGTGACAGGTAAACGCTGCCGATATTGCCAAGGGTTGACGCTATACCTTTCTCGTAATTAATCTCTTCCTTGATCTTTAAACTCTGCTGGTAATAATTCAAGGCATTAAAATAATCCTGCATACCGAGGTATACGTTACCGATATTGGAAAGCGACACCGAAATTCCTTTTTTCTCATTCAACTTGCGATACGCATCCAATCCTTTTTGCTGGTAACGCAGTGCATTCACAAGATCACCTGTTTGATAATATACAAGGCCGATATTATTAAGGGAAGCCGCGACACCCCGAACATCGCCCGAGTTCTCTTCTATCTTTAAACCCTGCAGGTAATGACTGATGGCCTGGTTGAAATCACTCTTATTCAGGTAAAAAACTCCCAGGGTATTCAGCGCTTCCGATTCCAGGTCGGAGCGATGAAGCTCCCGTGCCGCCTGCAATTCGCGGTTTGCATACACAAAAGAGGAATCGGGCTGCACGTACAGGTAAGCCCGGGCAATGCGGCCTGCTATATGCGCCCGCACCGTATCCGGTTTTCCCCGGTCATTAAACACTTTTTTTAACGAGTCCGTATTCTGCGCAGCAGCCTTTAAGGGCATCACGACACTTACGGGCAGGGCGAACAGGAATAACCGGTACCGCTGCCATTTTCTTTTTCCCATAAGCGTTTGCAGAGATACGTAAAAAAAGGGATCAGGGTTTAATAATGAAGCGTATACTTTTCAAACGGCAGAAGCATAAATATAATTCTTTCCTTAAGAAGCGAACCAGGAAAGTAGCGGGGCTCCCATCTTATAGCACTGCGCACTCCGCTGTTACTTGAGAAACTTACCCCGCTTTTTTACTGCGGTCCTTTTTTTCGAGCGTGCGCGAGATGGATTTTTCGGAAGGCAAAAGGGATTGCTGTATCCTTCTTGCATAATGAATACTGTCGAGGATGTCCTTGTTCTTCTGCTGCAGCTCCGAAGTACGTTCCATCACCAGTTTTTCAAGCAGCACATTTTGCTCCCGGAGTATCCTTTCATTCTCGGCCAGGGCCATTTCCTTTTGCCGCTGCACTATCCTGAGCTTATTGCCGATGGCGAGCGAAAGCACCACCGCCTCGATGCCCGAGCCGCAGAGAAGCACATGCCAGGTGATCACCGTGATCGGAAGAATATTCAACCCGGAGAGAACAAGGATGATCAGGCTGATCGTAAAGATCCCATAGCCAAACAAATAAAACCAGGCATTTGTATTTCCTTTTCGAGCCGCAATAATACCTGCGCAAATACTCATTACAGTAAGCCCCATTCCCAAAACCTGGAGTATACCGAGCGAAAGCAGCTTGCATGAAGGAAAGAAACTCAAAAGCATATCGGCCAGAGCAATGGCGTTAAATACAGAGATGATACGGTACAGCCGTGTACCTTTTTCGATGCTTAGAAAACGAAGGGTGAACAGCAAGCCGAACACCCCGAAAAGGACCTGGATAACGACTGGCGACAACTGAATGAGGCGGATAAGAAATTGCGGGAAATAAAACGCGTAGCCGCTGATGAGCACCGAAAAAATAAAGCTGAAAAAAATATAGAGAATGTAGTAGAGATAGATGCGGTCGCGGTTTGAAAAATAAAGAAAGAGGTTGTATACGAACATGAGCAAAAGTGTGCCGATGCAAATGCCGTCAAACAGTGATAACCCGTGTATCGAAGAAATGAATGAATAGAGGTCGCCTGCTTTCAGGTCGAACTGTATCGGGCTGAGGTCTTTTACCTTGATCGCCACCCACGTGGTATCTCCCGGCTCCAGGTCAAGCTTGACCAGGATATGATTCACCAGCATGGGAACATTGCTGCCGGGGTCCAGACCGGCCTGGAGCTCTTTCCAGCCGGATGCTCCTCTCTTCTCATAAAAAATGACTTTTTCATACGCAGCCGGATCCATCATCAAATACCAGTCGGCCTTTTCGGTACAGGTGAGCTTCATCCGCGCCCATACCGCTGCGCTCTGCATGTCTAAGTTGGCCACTTCACCGGCAATGGCGGTGAATCCTTTATTGGCAAACGCATCGGTGGGACCGTTGAGCTCGTTATGCGTATCGATAAAATATACTGCGTGGCCCGAAACCTGCTGCGCCTGCTGAGGATGCGAGAGGCTAAGCAGCTCCTGCGCGCGCAAGCCATCTGACATAAAAAAAAGGATACAGGCTGAAAGGATCTTCTTCATCTGCAATTCAGGGAGCATAAATATAATTCTTTCCCTCGAAGAGCGGGGCGGCAGGGAATACAACGGGCATCACACCTCTCTTTTAGCGCGGTCCCTTTTTTCGAGCGAGCGTGCGATGGACTTCCCGGAAGGTAAAAGCGAGCGCTGTATGCGCTGGGCATAATGTATACTGTCGGTGATCTCTTTGTTGCGTTCCTCGATGGTCTTTTTCTGCGCGAGAATGGAGCGCTCATAATTATCCAGCACCGATTTAAAATTGAACATAACAAGCAGTGTGGCGATAAACGTCATGAACAGGATGGACTCGAACAACAATGAATTTTCAAAATCCGGGAGGGTGACCACGGGCCGCACTACTGTTTGAAGATATTGAATAAGGAAGAATGAAAATACGCTGAGGCAAAAGAAAAAAAGAGACTCCCTGGTCTTACGGAATATCATGAAGCTGACCATGGCCGTAGGAAGAATAAGATATTCGGAGCCGATATTGTAATTGAGCACCGAAGCGAGTGTGAGATTCGTCAGCACCAGGAAAAACAGGCAATAAGAAGCGGCCCTGAATCTCCGCGCGCGGGTCAATAAAAAAACAAAAGGAAACAAAATGGAAAATCCAGACTGGATCTTCGCATAAAAGACATCACCGCACCAAACGAGAAGAGGGACAAAAGAAGGGGTAAGCAGGCAAACAAGAAAAGCGGTACGATTCACCAGGTGAATGTATTTCACTTCTTCCCCGCTAACGCCAGCACTGACACCGATGCGGGAAACTTTGCCCCAGGTGCCGCGCATTGTTAGGGTCAATCCTGTTTTTTCTTTTTCACCATGGTAAGAATGGTAGCGATGGCAACGGTATCGCCCGTATTTCCATCGAGCTGGTACTTATCGCGGACCTCCTGCGGTGAAGCATCATACACATCCACCACCCACTTTACAATTCCCTTTGCGATGTCATCCGGGGTTTTCTTTTCCTGCTCCGCTTTTTCCTTGCAGGTGAACCTTACGCCAATGGTCATGCCCGGGTAAACGGGTTTGGTGAAGCGGCACTCATCGATGCCGTAATTGAGCAATACCGGGCCTTTGGGCGGATCAACGAACAAACCGGCAGCCCGCGACAAAATAAAATACCCGTGCGCCACGGTGCGCTTGAAAATTGTTCCCTCAAGCGAGCCGGGATCCATGTGCGCATAAAATTTATCACCGCTCAGGTTCGCAAAATCGATCACATCCTGCTCGGTCACGGTATACGTTTCGGTGATGAGCGTTTCACCGATGTCGAGGTCCTCGAAATACTGGCGGAAGGGATGGATATTTTTGATGATGTATTTCCCCCCGTACTGATATTGATTGGTCACGTTAGTGAGCGTTGTGGGTGAACCT
>DATDFI010000257.1:0-3205 GCA_036522695.1 Bacteroidia bacterium
CCTACGATGGACAGGAGAATGATGCGTCTCCTTCTTTTTTTATGAGGGTTCTTTTTTGTTTTAGGTTGTGCGTGTTCGTGCTTCTCCTCTTTCGACATCTTTCTCATTGTGACGGATTTTATTTCCCGGTTCATGTGTATGTAATTTCATGCCAAACCTGCAGGCATTTGGAACGGGTTTTGACTTTATACCCGTGAAAACAAGGTGATGGAAGTGCGGAAGAATAATTTTTTTTTGAGGTACAGGCTTATTTTTCGCGATTCGGGAAAGGAATTCATGAACGATCGTGTATTGAAGCTGAGTGCGGCACTTGCGTATTACACTGTTTTTTCCCTGCCGCCCATGCTGGTGGTGATCGTGGCCATCTGCAGTATTTTTTTCGGGAAGGATGCGGTGCAGGGAAGGATATTCGGGGCCATCGAGAGGTTCGTAGGGCCTGATGCGGCAGCACAGCTCGAAGATATTCTCCGTAAAACAACGCTTCATCATGATAACATCCTTGCTTCGGTGATCGGTGTGATCACGCTGGTGATAGGCGCTACGGGTGTGTTCGGTGAGATGCAGGACTCCATTAATTTTATCTGGCGTTTAAAAGCAAAACCGAAAAAGGGATTGGTTAAGATCCTCCTTAACAGGCTGGTTTCATTTTCCATGTTGCTTGTGCTGGGGTTCCTGCTGCTTGTTTCGCTGCTCGTACACACTTTCCTGGGGACTTTTTTCGAACACCTCCGGCAGAACCTGTCCGATTCCTTTATCGCCAATCTTCACTTGTTGAATAATCTCTCAATGCTGCTGGTGACCACGTTGCTTTTTGCTTTCATTTTTAAAGCGCTGCCCGATGCGCGCGTGATGTGGAGGGACGTGTGGGTGAGTTCCCTGGTGACGTCCTTCCTTTTTTTACTCGGAAGCTGGCTCATTAGTTTTTATCTCGCGCACAACGCAAGTATCAGTACTTATGGTGCAGCGGGTTCGGTGATCGTGCTTTTGCTGTGGGTATATTATTCCTCGATCATCCTGTACTTTGGAGCGGAATTTACACAAGTGTATGTGCGCCATCATCACCGTTCCATCAGGCCCAATAAATACGCGGTATGGATCGAGAACCGGACCATTGAAAAGGACTCATTGCAACAAACGGATAAATCAAAAGAAAAGCACGAAGGATGAACGCACGGCCCAACGAAGTACAACTGCCTTTTTACGCCAGGTTTTGCCTGGTGCTCCTGCTGCTGTTCATTATAGGTTGGACCGTGTACCTGGGCAGCGGTATCATCATGCCGTTGCTGCTCTCTGTTTTTTGCGCGATCCTTTTGCGCCCGGTGGTGGTTTTCCTGACCAACCGCCTGCGTTTTCCGCATGTGCTTGCTGCGCTAACTGCAGTGATATTATTCCTCATCCTGATCGGTGCCGTGATCTTTTTTATCTCGAGCCAGGTCTCCGATTTTACCAACGATCTTCCCCGCATCCGCGAGAACCTCGGCAAGCATTACCGCGAGTTACAGGATTGGGTGAGTGAGCACCTCCATATCAGCAGCAGCCGCCAGGAGAATTATATCCGCAATATCACCAAGGACAACAGCAATCACCTGGTGGGAAATACGCTTGCCGGTTTTTCCATCACCTTGCTGCACGCCATATTGCTTCCCATATTTACATTCCTCATTTTATTTTACCGCAACCTTTTTAAAAAATTCCTGTCGCGGCTTGTTCGGAGACGTAACCAGCAAACATTGGTGGCGATCGTAATGGAAGTGAAGGTGGTGGTGCAAAGCTATATTGTGGGGCTGCTCATCGAGATGGGAATAGTGGCGGCATTGATTTCGGGCGGGCTGGTACTGTTCGGGGTCCAGTATGCTCTTCTTATCGGGGTGATCTCTGCCTTATTGAACCTGATACCGTATGTCGGCATGCTGTGTGCCACTATTGTGGGGCTGGTGACGGCTTCCATCAACTCTACCGAGTTTACCGTTTCGCTTGAGGTGATGGGCGTTTACCTTGCGGTACACCTGCTCGACACTAATTTTCTTATGCCCAAAGTGGTTGCTTCCAAGGTGCGCATCAATGCGCTGGCGTCCATTGTGGGCGTATACGTGGGCAGTGAGTTGGCCGGCATGGGAGGAATGTTCCTCGCTATTCCCACGATCGCGATACTAAAAGTTATTTTCGATCGTATTGAAGGGCTGAAACCCTGGGGAATTTTAATGGGCGACCGCTTGCCGCGGAGCTACGATTGGAGTTCGCATGAACGTTACAGGAAGCGGGAAACGAAAGAGGAAAAAGTAGCGAGAGAGGTGAAGAAGGGTGGGAATAAAATATAAATTCTACTTCCCTGCATAAGGAACGGAAAGTGTGAAGCAGGTGCCTTTTCCTTTTTCACTCGATACATTTATGGAGCCATCGTGTTTGGTCACTATGGCGTAAGTGGCGGTAAGCCCAAGACCGGTCCCTCCTTTTTTTGAAGTGAAAAAGGGTTCGAAAAGTTTCGGGAGGTCTTCCTCCGGGATGCCTTTTCCGTTATCGCTGATCGAAAGGTCCACGCACTTCTCATTTATCATTGCCCTTATTTCCAATTTACCTTCTTTGGCATTCATTGCTTCCACGGCATTTACCAGGAGATTATTCAGTGCGATCACCATTTTTTCCCGGTCGGCATTGATCGTCATGCCATGCGGAACATCTTTTACGATCAGGATGTCTTTCAGCCGCGCGCGGTCGCTGATGTGCGAAATGCTTTCTTCCACCAGTTCATGCACCTGCACGGGTTGTAAATGCATGGTATCGAAACGCGTGGCGTTGAGCAGGTCCTCGATGAGCGTGTTGATGCGTTGACTGTTACGCTCAATGATGGCAAGGAATTCGATCGGCTCATTGCCGTTTTGTTTATTTCCTTCTACTATATCCTGCAGGATGGAACGCAGCTCATGAATGGAAAGGTGGATGTTGGTGAGCGGATTTTTTATTTCGTGGGCAATGACACGGGCGAATTTACCCGTGATGGCCTGTTTCTCCAGCATTTTTTCTTTTTGTTCATTCAGTAACCGCTCGGTGATGTCGAGCAATACCCACTGGTAGATCCCTTTTTCAGAATCGGCCACCGAGATATTCATGATGCAGGACCTTTTTTTGGAAAGCTCGGTGATCACGAATTCAACTTCCTGCGATACATTGCCGGCTTCGTAACTGTGGCCCGGCTCATGCGTGATGA
>DATDFI010000258.1:0-11469 GCA_036522695.1 Bacteroidia bacterium
ACAACTCATTCGCTTACATGCAGGCCTTGTTCGATGATGTTTCAAAAGGAATTGGCGTCACCATCATCTCCGCTGCGGGAGGTACCGAGTATGCGTACGAGTCGAAAGACTGGAACAATGGCGTGTTCACTTATTCGATCCTTAACGGGATCAAAAGCAAAGATGCCGATGCGAACAAGGATGGTGTGATCACGGTGAATGAATTAAAAAATTATGTAAGAGGCGAGGTGACCAAACTCACTGAGGGCAAACAGGTCCCCAATGCCCGTAAGGAAAATCTTACCAACGATTTTATCCTCCATTAAAATTTCCGAAGTTTACCTGTAACCAAATCGCGATGCCTGCGTTAGGAGGGCAAAGACGGCTTGTTATATTGGCCGTGACAAATGGTAGGGTAGGTGGGTTAGTAAAAAGGTCCGCGCTCGTGAGAGGCGGACTTTTTTCTTTGTTCTTATGGAATCCGGATTGTATAGAGTCTTATAAGTGCGATGAACCCCTTTTACATTTTGTCCATCTTTTTTGTCCTCACGCTTCCGTGTGAAGCGCAGCGTCATTCGAAGCTGAAAGTGCTTACGGAATACGAGGTTAAAGAAAACGGGGGAAAGTGTGACACGATGATCTATAACCAGCAGCGTTTCGACCGGAAGGGAAGAGTGCTCGTTTCGATCTATTATGACGACAGCGGCAAGGTGCACGATGGCTCGTACAAACTTTACCGCGGCAAAAGATTGATCCGCAAGATCTATTTCAGCAGTTCGGATAGCACTGGGCCCGACACCCTTTATTACCGTTATGATATCCTTGGAAGAAAAACCATGGAATACGGGAAGAACGGAAGGAAGTACAAAGCATACGATTATAAGTTCGGTTCAGGATCGGTGGAGGAAATGGATTTTGATGAGAACAATGAAGTGTGGAAAAGGAAGAAGATAAAAATTACGCGTTCGTGGGGAAGGCCTGTGAGCCAGGAATGGTTTGATCTTGCATACTATGGCAGATGGGATACTGTCCCTAAGGAAAAATATACCTGGAAATGGTCGGGAAAAAAATGCGTGGAGATCGTACGCCAATCGTTTAACACCGGCCGGTATGAAGCGAATTATTTTGAACGTGAAAATTATTTCTACCTGCCGCATAGCCGTAAAGTTCAGCGCATAGTTACAAGCGGCCGTGACTCAGTGATCGAACGCGAATCCTTTTTCCAATACAGGAATAAAAAAGCAGTGAGCCGTGAGAACAGGTATTGCGACCATGGAAAGTTGAGCGTGCTTGAAAAAATTACTTTTGATCGGGACGGATGGGCCGATACAATTACCAGCATCGATACTGAAGGTAAAGTGAGAAGCGTACAGTTCTTTCGACACGAATATTATTGAGGGCAATGCTTATCCCGCCCAGCCGTCCCTGTCGAGGCTGCGGTACTGTATTGCCTCCGCGAGATGGGAAGGTTTGATCTCAGCGGAATTATCAAGGTCGGCAATGGTGCGTGAAACTTTCAGGATGCGATCATATGCGCGTGCCGAAAGCCCGAGGCGCTCCATCGCGGTCTTTAAAAGTTCCCGGCAGGCATCATCCAGCACGCAAATTTTCTTGAGCATGCTCGAACTCATCTGTGCATTGCAATAAACTCCTTCGTGTTTTTCAAAGCGGTTCTTCTGGAGTTTGCGCGCAGCCACCACACGCTCCCGCACGCTCTCGCTCTTTTCGCTCACACGCGTGCCCGAGAGTTCGCTGAATGAAACGGGCGTTACCTCCACGTGAATGTCGATTCGGTCGAGCAGGGGGCCGGAAATTTTATTCAGGTATTTCTGTACGATGCCGGGTGCGCACACGCACTCTTTTTCAGGATGGTTATAGTAGCCGCAGGGGCAAGGGTTCATACTTGCAACAAGCATGAAACTCGCAGGATATTCCACTGAAAATTTAGCGCGTGAAATGGTGACCACGCGATCTTCAAGGGGCTGTCGCATCACTTCGAGCGCGGTGCGTTTGAATTCGGGAAGCTCATCCAAAAATAAAACCCCATTGTGCGCAAGTGAGATCTCTCCGGGTTGAGGAAATCCTCCGCCTCCAACAAGCGCTACATCCGAAATAGTGTGGTGCGGGCTTCTAAAGGGCCGAACGGTGACCAACGAAACTTCTTTCCCGGTTTTCCCGGCAACGGAATGGATCTTGGTTGTTTCAAGTGCTTCTTCAATGGTCAGAGGGGGCAAAATGGTGGGAAGCCTTTTTGCTAACATGGTTTTACCTGCACCGGGTGGACCAATGAGGATCACGTTATGTCCGCCTGCTGCCGAAATTTCCAGCGCGCGCTTGATGTTCTCCTGTCCTTTTACATCGGAAAAATCAACATCGCTCTCGCTCAGTCGCGAATAAAATTCTTCTTCAATATTTACAATAACTTTTTCCGGGAAGGATGTCCCGTCAAAAAAGCCGATCACCTCCCGCATGTTCTCCACTCCATAAACTTCCAGCCCTGCAACGGTGGCTGCTTCACGGGCATTTTGTTTCGGTAAGATGATACCTTTGAATCCCGAAGCTTTGGCATTGATGGCGATCGGCAGAACACCTTTGACCGGCTGCACGCCTCCATCCAGCGAAAGCTCGCCCATGATCATGTAATCGCCAATGCCTTCGCTGCTCATTTGCCCGGAGGCGGCCAGAATTCCTATTGCAATAGTAAGATCATATGCTGATCCTTCCTTACGAATATCCGCTGGCGCCATGTTGATGGTGATCTTCTTCATGGGCAGGGAGTAACCTATATTTTTCAGGGCGGCTTCGATGCGCTGGTGACTTTCTTTCACTGCGCTGTCGGGCAAACCGACCAGGAAAAAATTAACTCCTTTCCCGATGTTGGTCTCGATGGTAATGGTGGTTGCGGTTATACCGTGTACGGCACTGCCGAATGTTTTGGCAAGTGATAAAGGAATGTCCAGTGTCTCTTCTTTCTCTCTCTTCTCTTTCATAATTCTAATGGCATGAATGTTGTAAAAAGGACACCAAAAATATAAAAAGCCGGAATAATCGCAAGAACCGGTGCGAAATGCTCTTGTCCCCGATATAAAATTTGCATAAACGCAAACTATTTTTACTTTTATAACCCCTTTACTGACGGGGATAAACTTAAACCAAAGGAAAATGAAGAGATTTGTACTTTCAGCAGCAGCGGTGTTCCTATTTTCGGCTCTGAGTTTTGCGCAGGGTGATGGCAGCGGACAAACCAACAATGAAGATAATTGTTACCTCAAGTGGGCTAAAAAATTTGAAGAGCGGGGGAGCGAGGATGTGCCCGATGGGACGTATGATGATGTGATCGTTACTTACCGCCAGGGTGCGCGTTCGGATTGTTACCAGGGCAAGGTGGAAGTATTGAAGGGTAAGATCACGCAGATCTGGATCAAGCAGGATGACGGGAAGTTCGACCTCATCGATAAAAAATATAAGTTCAATACGGATATCAAGGTGGTGAATGGTATTTCCACCACGCAGATCACCAACGATGACATCCTCATCAATGTGATCTTTTACAAAAAATTAAAACCGAAGAAGCCGGGTTATCAAAAAGCTCCCGAGCCCAAGGATGATTAAAAAAGAAGCCTCTCGATTTTGAGAGGCTTTTTCGTTTTCACTTCTTCCGTTTTTTGAATTCTTCTAATCCCTGCTTAAGGAATTTCGAGTACTCTTCTACATCAGGTGTATAACCGCGCGGGTCCTGCAATAATTTTTGATCGTGATCGAGCAGTACATAATAAGGCTGTGCATTATTATTATAGCGCGAGCTTTCAATGTCAGTCCATTTATCACCAAGTGATATGATCTTTTTATCCAGGACCTTTGAATAGTATTGGCTGTCCACGGGCAATGGATTCCGCTCGTCAACGTAAAGTGAGACCAATACATAATCATTGTTGATCAATTCCCGTACTCCGCTCTTGGGCCATACGTTCTGCTCCATTTTCCGGCAGTTCACGCAGGTCCATCCCGTGAAATCCACCATCAAAGGTTTGCCTGTTTTTTTGGCGTAAGCCAGCGCTTCATAATAATCATGAAAACAATTATCAATTCCTTTAGGACAACCCTTGCTGTGGTGATTTTCGGAAGTATTGTTCGGGTCATTACCTGTGCCGTTATTATTTCCATTTCCACCTCCGCTTCCGGGGCCGAAAGAGTTAAAGTTTTCGCTCCATTCTTCGGTGCTCGGTGGAGGAAATGCACCCACCAGGTTGAGTGGTGCGCCCCATAATCCGGGTAAAAGATAGATCGCGAAGGCAATGGCACAAACCGCAAGTGTTGCACGTGTAACGGAAAGATAGCTCACATCACTATCGTGATGGAATTTGATTTTTCCAAGGAGATAAAGTCCGAGTACTCCAAATATCGCGATCCAGAGTGCAATGAAAAGTTCGCGGCTCAGTATGTGCCAATGACCATTGATATCGGCATTGGAGAAGAATTTCATGGCAAGTGCCAGCTCCAGTAACCCGAGTGTAACCTTCACAGCATTAAGCCATCCTCCTGATTTGGGCATCGAGGTAAGGAGTGATGGAAGGGCAGCGCAAAGTGCGAAGGGAAGTGCAATGGCCAATCCGAACCCTGTGAAGCCCGCCAAGGGGCATAAATAATTCCCATACGAGACCAGGCTGAGGAGGCCTCCAATGAACGGAACCGTACAGGAGAATGATACTAAAGTAAGTGTTAGTGCCATGAAGAATATCCCGGCAATCCCGCCTTTGTCAGAGGCCGCATCAACCTTGTTGACCCAGGAAGAGGGCAAGGTTATTTCAAAAGCGCCAAGGAAAGATGCAGCGAAAATGAAGAAAAGGATGAAAAGAAATAAATTCAGGTAAACGCTGCTTGCTATAAGATTGGGTGCATCCCTTCCGAGTGCGATCACCACGAGAAGACCGAAAAGGTCGAATATAAGCACAATGAAAATGCCGTATAAACTTGCCCTGCGGATCCCTTGAGCGCGTGTTTTGCTTTGCTTCATGAAGAAAGAAACGGTAAGCGGCAGCATGGCATAAATGCATGGCGCGATCAGCGCCCCGAACCCGGCCGCAAGGCCTTCCAGGAAGTTGAGCCAGATATTGCAATCACCTCCACCGGAATCTTTCTTATTCCCGTCTGAGGGTTTGATCTCCGTTACATTTTGCTTTGCAGTATCTTTTTTTGTCTCGTTATTTTTTTTCAGCGAGTCATTCTTTGCCAGTATTTTGTAAATAGCTGCTGAATCGCAATCGCAGGGCGTGTTGGTCGTTTGCGGATCTTTTGTTTCACATTTCTTTCCGCTTGCAGCATCCAGCCTGAACTCGAATTTTACATCTTCGGGTGGAAGACACATCTGGTCGTTGCAGACCATGAAATTCAATGTTCCTTTGATCGAGAAAGCTCCGCCTGAGCTGATCTTTATTTTTTGTATGAATTGCGCGTGTTCCTCGAAAAAGGCGAGTTCTTTGTTATCAAAGGCGGGTTCGATCTTCGTGATGGCTTTCCCCTCCTGCGTTTTTCCGCTAAGCGAATAATCAGGTGATTTATCGAATTGGAACGAGGTGGGGATTGGCCCGTCCTCTACTACCTTTTGAGAGTAAAGGTGCCACCCCGGTTCTATTTTAGCCTTTAGGAAAAGCAGGGCTTCTTCATCGCAGGTTCGCGTGACGCTAAATGTCCATTTTACAGGATGCTGGATCTGCCCCCAAACCGGCAGGGCGAAAACAAAAAGAAAAAGCGCGGCTAAAAGATTTTTCCTCCGGGATATCATAAAACGCAGGTTAGGAAACCAAAGATAGGTTTTCCTGCGAATTAAAGAATTGAAGCACAGCTGCGGAAACTAAGTTTTCACAACTATTAGCAATCGAAAAAAACAGGGGGTCACACGTTCACGATGTGAATGCGCTGTATGGGTATCACAATGCCCTGTTTGAGGATCACCCGTTTGTCGGTCAGGCCCCACACGGTGGTCTCCACCTGCTTCACACTTTCCTGGTCCTCGAAAACGATCTTGATCTTGTGATGCTCAAGGTTACCCAATGCGAGCGCGCGTTCCAGGTCGGTCCTCCTTTTACGAATAGCATCCTGTTCGCTGAGCACTTCATTATCGGGAAACTTAAGGTTGGTGATCATCTCCTTACTGATGATCTGCGGAATGGTGAGGGATTCGGTCATGGGGCGGGGCGGTTTGGTTTACAGCAAGGCGAAGAACAATAAAGCTAATGTACTATAATCGGCATGCAATGTCAAGAAGAAATCCGGGAAGCGATCGTATTCATTAACTCGGAAGCGCGGTGGGAACCTATACGATAAACGGTCCCGTCCTTATCGGTGATCTCGACCCCATCTTCACCCGAAGTGTAGAAACGGATCTTACCCTTGTAATGAAGGTTATATACGGGCTGTTTGAGGTTAAGGTTACCGAAACGCACCATCTTTATATTAACAATATTTCTCATGTCGATCTTCACCATCCTTCGGGTCCATAACCCGATGAGCACAATTTTGGAATCAGTAACGGTGGTATGAAGGTGGAGCACAAAGATCATCAACCCGGAAATGATCAGCAATATCACACCCAGCAGGAAAAAAAGTTCGCCCGAGTGGGGGACTTCAATGGGGTACGACCCGATATGGATCCCTGATACATCAACAGGTTTTGGGTTCTGCGACCAATAATATGCACCGAAGCAAAAAAAGGAAAGTATCATCCTGCGGATAATGGAAAATTTATTGTAGCCCAGGTATTGCTTCTCTTCAAACAGCATTTCTTCGGCCGGTGCCGGTGAGGCGGTATGTACTTTTTTTAACTGCATGATATCTTCTCACTCGCGATAAGCGGGTTGCGGGGTTTCAATCTTTCAACTCAATACTCAAAAAATTCTTCGTTTTATCGGTGACCTTGTAACGGTCGTCAATACGCATGCCAACCAGCCATATTATTTCCTTCCCGCTTTCCAGTACCCAAATGTTGTCTTTGTCCGTCAACGGGATCTTGTTGTCCGTTAAAAAATCGCTGATCTTTTTGCGCTGGTCCATCCCAAGCGGAACAAAGCGATCGCCATGATGCCACCTGCGCAGGGTAAGCGGGAATTTGACTTTGGCGGCATCCAGGCAGGCAATGGTATTAGAGGAGGGAATCTCCGTTTTTTTGTTCCTTTTTATCTTTTCGAGGATGATCTTGAAAGGTTTGCTGATCTTTTTTTCTGAAGCTTTGATCTTCACTTCTGTGATCTCCTTTTCTTTTCTTTTTTCAGAAACAATGAGGTATTCGCGGTCCTTCAGCAACTGGTAATTATCGGAAAAGAATTTTTTCCCGGGGTTCTCATCCAGCGCATCCATCACCTGCTCCACCGTGCGTGCGTTGAACTCATACCCGCGCAAAAATTCGTACAGGTAAGTGCGCAGGGGATGCAGTCCTTTCAGTTTTTTAATGTTGATGTAGAATTTATTTCCCTTTTCGCTGGTGCATTTCTTCTTTTCCCGCTCCACGGTTTCTTTTACGATGATCTCGGCATCGTGAAGGTTCTTGGAGATGAACACGGCCGTATTCTCAATAGAAGGATTGATCTCGCGCAAAGTAGGGATCACGCGCATGCGCAATTTGTTGCGCACGTATTTTTCGGAGCTGTTGCTGCTGTCGTATCGGAATTTTAACCCGTTTTGCTGTGCGAAAGATTCGATGTATTCGCGCGAGGTGAAAAGCAGGGGACGGATGATATCGTTTTGTTTGGCAAGTATCCCGTGCAGGCCGGTGATGCCTGTGCCACGCGTGAGGTTGATGAGCATGGTCTCGAGCACATCGTTCTTGTGATGCGCGGTGGCGATATACGCGTACTTGTTTTTTGCGGCCACCTGCCTCAGCCAATCGTAGCGCAGTTTGCGCGCGGCTGCCTGCACCGACATTTTATTCTCTACCGAATATTTGCCCGTATCAAAGCGTTGTGTGTAGAATGGAACTTTATAGCGCTCGGCAAGTGAGCCGGTGAACAACTCATCGTCATCCGATTCTTTCCCGCGCAATGAAAAATTGCAATGCGCAATACCGAAAGGGAAACGGGCCCGGTTAAAAAGCTCGGCCATCACCACGGAGTCAACGCCCCCGCTCACGGCCAGCAGCACTTTGTCCCTTCCTGAAAAAAGCTTTTCCCGTTCAATGAATTCTATGAAACGATCCAGCATGATAGCTAAGATAGAAAAAGTTTGGTGTTTACAGTTTCAGGTCTGCAGTCGATAGGGTAAGGAACCCGGGACTATAAACTTGAACTACTTTAGCGCTTGTATCATTCCCTTTGCCTTTAGCAGGCATTCTTCATATTCCTTTTCGGGGATGGAGGCGGCCGTAATGGCGCTTCCAACAGAGAATGAGAGGTATTTTGTTCTGCAGTTATAGATAATGCTCCGTATCACCACGCTCAGGTCGAAATCACCCTTGGGGGTGATGTATCCCACCGCACCGGAATACAAACCCCGCCTGCTGCGTTCGTATTTTTCGATCAGCTTCATCGCGCTCACTTTGGGCGCACCGGTCATGCTGCCCATGGGAAAAGTGGCGCGTATGATATCCTGGAATGTTTTTTTGCGTTCTACCCTGCAGGTGATCGTGGAGATCATCTGGTGTACCTGGCGGAAAGTGTAAATGCCGAACAGCTCTTTCACTTTTACCGTTCCCGGCTTTGCGATACGTGAAAGGTCGTTCCGTACCAGGTCAACGATCATCACGTTCTCGCTTTGCTCTTTCGCATCTGCGCGAAGTGCGCGTTTTATTTTTTCATCCTCAGCCTTTGTTTTCCCCCTGCGCGCTGTGCCTTTTATGGGTTGGGATATCAATGTGGTATCCTTTTTCGCAAGGTAGCGTTCGGGGCTTGACGAAAGAAGATAAGTATCACCGAAGCGGCAAAAGGCGGAGAACGGGGAAAGGGAGACCCGGTTCAGTTTTAAAAATATTTTAAGCGGGTCTATCGCTCTTCCGCTCGAATAGAATTCCTGGCAAAAATTCACTTCATAGATATTTCCCAGTGAAATGTGTCTTTTAAGTGCATTCACCGCTCGCTTGTACGAGCCCGCGCTTTCGCGTGCTCTCAACCGGATGCCTGTGCTTTTGTTTTCTTTTTTTTTCACCGGTGAAGGATGTTCCAGGGACCGGATGAGGCGATCGAGTTCCTCTTTTCGCCCATGGCCGGGATGGATACCTGCTTTAACGTTTTTTTTACCGATCATAAAAATGAAAGCGGGAACAAAAAAGCTTTCGTCTGCAAGAAGGAACCGATCGGGCTTTGAGGTACCAAGCTTTTCGAAGCGGTTTTTGAGATCGTAAGCCAGGAACCCGTATTTCCAGTTCCTTGAACCGGGATCTGCACAGCTTACTTTACCGCAAAATGCGATGCGTGAATAACGGGAATGTTCATCGCCCGGGTAATTATTGCTGTTGTAAAAAGCAAAATGCTCGAATCCGCTGAGCCGGTGCAGCAGGTTGGTGGTGAACTGCTCCGTGTTTTTAATGCGATATGTGGTGAAACGATGCACGCTGGAAAAAATAAAACCCTTCCGGTAGGGGAAGGGTCAAAGTTCAAAAAAATCCGGGTATCAGTTCACCAGTTTGTCACGGATCGCATCCGTTTTTTTCAGTAGTTCGTCCAGCACCCCATCCGGCACACTTACATCGGAAATGTTGGTCACGTTTTTGTCGGTGGTGGAAGGTACGAACGTTACGGTAACCTGGTCATATGTTTTTTTAAGGTCGGTCAACTGCTCAACAAGATCTTTCATTTCTGTATTTCCGGTATTGGAAAGTAATTCAATGATACTGGCGAGAAATGCTTTTTGCTGGCCCACGAGGTAAAGCAATTCTTTCGAGGGTTTCTTTTTATAGACGGAAAGTGTGAGGTGAAGCCCCTCAATAAAAGAACCAGCACCAATAAGGTAACTGCATTCTTCGCGCTTGTTGTCCCTGAAAAATGCCCTCGCTTTATTGAACGAGCTAAGAAGAATATAGCTTGCCGAATCTTTATCATTCATGTTTTTTTTCAGTCGTTCAGCCATTGACCCGTTAAATGCTTCCGATACTTTAAGTTCATCAGCCGTTTTACTGATCTTTGAAAGATAATCTATAACGGCTTGGTTCTGGTCGTACATCATGCAGTAACCCATGTCAACTCCATAGATCCCCAATTGGATGGAACGGGTTGAGTTAGTGCCCTCTATGGTTTTGTGTTGGTTAGTGGGCTTTAAAAACTCTTCTGAAAAAGTTTTTTCATTGTTGCGAATGGCCACTGCAATTTGCATAGGCGCTGGGAGAGAATAGATCTTAAATGTAGTGTCCTTTTTCCCCGTATCGGCTGCGGTGTTTGAGTTAAGGTTATTGCTATCGGTCGTTTTATCACCGGTTGAATTGCCGCAGGCAAAAAATAAAATAAGACCGGATGCCACAAGGGCTACTTGGTACAGGTTTCTCATAATCTTGATTTTGGAATGCGCAAAAATATGTTTTATTTATATAATCCCGATGTTCATCGAAGGCATTTGTGAAAAGAAACGGGTAAATGCGCCTTTTGTATCGGGAGAAAAGATGGGTATATTGGGAAAAACCTGTTATTTGTCGAAAATGCCGGTTTTTTGATAAGTATAGTGTAAGCCGAGGCAACTTTTTTGATAAATTTCAAGTCTGAATAATTGCTTTATCTCTTACTTAATGAACCAACTAAAAAAAATCTTATGAAAAAAGCACTCCTGATCCTCCCGTTCATTGCTCTTATGGGCATTTTTATGAACCCTACTGCTAAAGGAGGATGTGAACTATCAATTCCCAATAATCTCCAGGCTTGTTTTAATTCGAACCAGATCAACCTTACAGTGACGGTTTCGAGTGGCGTTGCAATTGTAGATGGCATTATTGCAAACTCTACTGAGGCTACTGAGGCTTATTCTTGTATCAGTACTTTTAACCAAAGTGCAGCATCGTGTCCTGGCTGTCCTACTCTTGTGATGGGTAATGTGATCGAATCTACAGGAACTTTGAATAAAGCTCCAAGCAAGCAAAGCTCAGGGGCTATAAACTAAAAATTGCAAAATATTTCCAAACAAACGTGATCATGAAGAGTCATGTGATTAATCTTACTTTTTTCTTTGTATTGTTTTTCATGCTGGATGAATTGCGTGCCCAAGAGCGCGTGCCTAACCTGCAGCCTATGGGCAAACAGGAGCAGGTGCGATCTTTGGGCAGGCAAACGAGTGTGCCCGATAGTATAAGTTCGAAGCAAACTCCAAAACAGGTTCCCGGGAAATCCAATACCTTGCCTGTTTCTGACCGGAAAAGAACCGATGTTTACAAGGTTCAAAAGAAAACCAGCACGACTAAATAATTAAGCTCAAATTCCTGAAAAATGAGAAAAAGGGTACTTTTCCTGGCTTTTAGTATTAACCTGGCTTTTTTCGGAAATGCCTTTTCAGCCACCTTTACAAGCGCTGGAACCGGTAACT
>DATDFI010000259.1:0-2751 GCA_036522695.1 Bacteroidia bacterium
AATACCAATTCCGGCCGTAACAGCAAACATTCCCACATGATCGCCTCCATTCGGTGAAACAAAATCCGAAAGCGCAACATTATACTGCCCGGCCGGTTTCTGCGTTTGCTGTCGCAGGGAATGCAACACCATTTTCTTTCCTCCTGCATTCAATTCAATGTCATCTCCCTTCGAATTCGCAGGATAAATTCCGATCACGGCTTTAGCCGTCAGCCATTTTTCCTTAATGATCTTTTTCAACATCACCTGTGCGTCATCAAAAAGCTTTTTCGCTTCAGGGCCGCGCTGGGGATCATTGAAAATTTTCGGGTACGAGCCTTTTAATTCCCAGCTGTGAAAGAAAGGCGTCCAGTCAATATACTCCGCTATCTCCGCGATAGGATGATCCTCGAAAACTTTTACCCCCGTAAATGCCGGCTTCACCGGTTTGTAAGCATCCCAATCGATCGCGAATTTATTTTTCCGCGCTTCTTCAATTGAAATATACTTATTCTGGGCCTGCGCATTTTTATTTTGCTCCCGCACGCGCTCGTACTCCGCATCCACACCCTTCATAAATTCATCGCGGAGTTCATCTGAGATCAAACTGCTTGCCACCGGCACACTCTTACTCGCATCGTTCACATGCACCACCGGGAACTTATAATTGGGTGCGATCTTTACGGCCGTATGCACTTTGGAGGTGGTCGCGCCCCCAATGAGCAAAGGGGTTTTGAATCCCTGCCGCTCCATCTCCTTCGCTACGTGCACCATCTCGTCCAGCGAAGGCGTGATCAAACCACTCAAGCCTATAATGTCCACATTGTGATGGCGCGCCTGCTCTAAAATGCGATCACATGAAACCATTACACCAAGATCGATGATCTCGTAATTGTTACAGGCCAAAACCACTCCCACAATATTTTTACCGATATCGTGCACATCTCCCTTCACGGTGGCCATTAAGATCTTCCCTGCATTTTTCTGCACTGCACCGCTCTTCTTCTTTTCCTCTTCCATGAATGGAAGCAGATACGCAACGGCCTTCTTCATTACACGCGCGCTCTTCACCACCTGCGGCAAAAACATTTTCCCGCTCCCGAACAGGTCTCCCACCACGTTCATTCCGTTCATCAGCGGACCCTCGATCACATCCAGCGCTTTAGGCAACTTTTTTCTCGCCTCTTCCACGTCCCCCTCGATGTACTCTACAATTCCCTTCACGAGCGCATGACTCAATCGCTCCTCCACACTCGCCTTCCTCCATTCCTCATCCTTTACATCCTTTTGAGTAGAAGTTCCCTTTAATGTCTCAGCGAATGTAATCAGGCGCTCTGTAGCATCATCCCTTTTGTTCAGCAGCACATCCTCCACACGTTCCAGCAATTCCTTGGGCACCTCATCGTACACCTGCAACTGGCCGGGGTTCACGATGCCCATGTCCATCCCGTTCTTCACTGCATGATAAAGGAATGCGGCATGAATGGCTTCCCGCACCGTATCGTTCCCACGGAATGAAAAAGAAACATTGCTCACACCCCCGCTCACCTTCGCCAGCGGAAGATTTTCTTTGATCCATTTTGTCCCGTTGAAAAAATCCAGCGCGTTCAGGCGATGTTCCTCCATCCCCGTTGCGACAGGAAAAATATTCGGATCGAAGATGATGTCCTGTGCCGGGAAATGAACTTTGTTCACCAAAATATCGTATGCCCGCTTACAAATTTCTATCCTGCGCTCCAGTGTATCGGCCTGCCCCTTCTCATCAAAAGCCATTACAATAACGGCCGCACCGTAGCGCTTGATCTTTTTGGCCTGCTCAATAAATACAGCCTCGCCTTCCTTCAGCGAAATGGAATTCACGATGCCTTTACCCTGTATACATTTCAACCCGGCCTCGATCACAAAAAATTTAGAGGAATCGATCATGATGGGCACTTTCGAAATATCCGGTTCAGCCGCAACGAGATTTAAGAATTTTGTCATCGCAGCCACCGCATCCAGCATACCTTCATCCATGTTGATGTCGATCACCTGCGCACCACCGTCTACCTGCTCACGTGCTATACTCAGTGCCTCCTCGTAATTATTCTCTTTGATGAGCCGCAAAAATTTTTTCGAACCGGTTACATTGGTCCGCTCGCCCACGTTCATGAAGTTCGATTCCGGGCGAAGCGTTACCGGCTCCAGCCCGCTCAGGCGCAGGTAAGGCTCCACTTCGGGGATCTTTCTCGGCTTCGCCCTGGCAGCATGCTCCGCAATATGTTTGATGTGATCGGGAGTGGTGCCGCAGCATCCGCCAACAATGTTCAAAAACCCGCTTTCCAAAAAATCATGAATGTGATCACCCATCGCATGGGGCGTTTCATCATACTCTCCGAACTGGTTCGGCAATCCTGCGTTGGGGTACGCGCTGATGAAAAAAGGCGCCTTCTGCGAGAGCTCTTCGAGGTAAGGTCTCATCTCCTTCGCACCCAGCGCGCAATTCAATCCTATGCTCAGCAGGTCAACATGCGAGACCGAATTCAAAAACGCTTCAACAGTTTGCCCGCTCAGCGTACGACCACTCGCATCCGTGATCGTGCCAGAGATCATCACAGGAATTTGTTTCCCCTTCTCTTCCAACACCTGTTGGATCGCATACAAAGCGGCTTTTGCATTAAGCGTATCGAAAATGGTTTCAACAAGCAGTATATCAACACCGCCATCCACCAATCCTCTCGCCTGCTCCGAATAGGCCTCTACTAACTCGTCCCATGTCAACGCACGATAACC
>DATDFI010000260.1:0-3567 GCA_036522695.1 Bacteroidia bacterium
ATAAAATTCGGGCGTGTCCCGATCACCACAAGTATGTGTTTCCGACTCATGTGTTTTCACCGTTCATAATGCGTTTCCGGATGACCGAAGTAGACAAGCCGTGGGACCTGTCCGTATAATGAATTGGTATGCCCAATTCGGCACCGGTGATCGGTTTTCCCCTGTAATCCTCACCGAGAAAGCGGACAGAAACATCCAGGTCTTTCAATAATCCAAGCAATTCATCCTCGCTGTTATAAACGCGCACCTCGTCAACGTAACGGCAACTTTCCATGATCAGCTTTCTTTCCGCTAATGAATACACCGGCAGTTGTTTGCCGGGATTCACATTCCCTGAAAAAGCGATGGCACTGTTGAGCGCAACGATGAGGTAGTCGCAATGCGCTTTGCATTCCTTCAGCATCAGTACGTGACCGGCATGAAAAAGATCAAAAACCCCGCAGGCGAATCCTCGTTTCATTTTTTTTCATTTAAGAAATCTTCCAGCCTGTATTTCGGCTCCCATCCAAGCACCTTTCGCGCTTTGGAAATATCGGCAAAAGTGATGGCTGACTCCCCTTCTCTTTTTGCAATGAACTCGATCCTATCGGACATCATTTTCGCCAGGTCAATAACGCTGAGCGTATCTCCGAAACCTATGTTGAACGAGGTATTAAGCGGCCCTTCATGGATGGCCGCCATATGATTCGCCCTGGCAAGGTCATACACGTGCACGAAGTCTCTTTTTTGACTGCCATCACCGGTCACCAGGAGCGGCAATCCATTCTCCTTCCTGTACTTAAATATTCCAACCACGCTGCTGTAAGCATTGAATTTATTTTGGGGATTAAAACTGCGCGGACCGTAGGGATTAAAATAACGAAGGTTCACATAGTTTACCGGGTAACGGCTGCTGAGCAGTTCGAGGTATTTCTCAACCTCGTATTTCTGGAATGCATACGGGCTCAGGCAATCTACCGGTTCTTCCTCTGTTGTAGGAATTCCTTTGGGAGTTCCATAGATCGCGCTCGAACTGCTGAACACAAAGCGTGGATAATGATCCTCGCGTATCATCAGTTCCAGCAGTGCAGCCGGTACTACCAGGTTCTCGCGGATATGTTCTGTCACATATTGAAAACTGGGTTGAATGCGAGGGAGCGCTGCCAGGTGAAAAATGTACCGATATGGTTTGAGGGTGGTGAGGTCCCCGCAGTTTCCTTCCACGAGTTCAAAGCGGTCGTCACCTTCCCGCTGGGCTATATTCCCACGATTGCCGGTGCTGAAATTGTCAATGCCCGTGATCTTCCAGTCGGTATTATCCAAAAGGTAATCAAGCAGGTTGGAACCAATGAAGCCCGCCACTCCTGTTATCAATACATGGGTTCGCGACATGATGCCGGTCAGCTTTTTTTGCGTAACGGTGAAACGGTATCGAGAATGAGGTGCAGGATCACCTGGTGGTAACATTCAACGATACCGTAGTTCTCGACCGGTATGTGAAAATTCACCTCTCCCTTTCCCCGGAGTTTATTATCGGCCCGAAAGCCGCTGAGGGTAATTGTTTTTCCACCGAGGGAATTGAACTCGTCCGCTGCATTCAGGATATTGGGAGAATTACCGGAACTGCTGATCGCCACCAGCAGGTCGCCCGGCATAAAATGGATCTTGAGCCATTCTTTAATGGCTTGCTCGTAACCATAATCGTTGGCAAAGCAGGTGATCAATGCAGCATCCGAAAATGAAAAAGTGGGATAACCCGCAATTTTTGCATAATCCTCCATCATATGCGAACAAATGGCATTGGAGCCTCCGTTACCGATGAAAAAGATACGTTTTGACGCGGCCACGAGTCCAACAGATCGATCAAGCATATGACCGAATTCCTCGCTGCTGAAATACTCGTTAAATACCTTTTTATACAAATTGAGCGGCATGTGCGAGCAGGGTTTCTTTGGTTACTGAGCGTTCATTACACAACCAGGTGGTGGATAAGCTGGCAGCCAGTGCTGGAACGGTAAGGTCTCGGATTTTCCCTTCCGCAGATGCGAGCAGGCAAGAAAAAGCATAAAAGGTGTCTCCCGCACCTATCGTATCCACAATGGTACTCGGAAAGGAACGTTGCCGTATCACCTTTGTTCCATCTGTAAAGAGAGCGCCTTCCGCGCCTGTGGTCATAAAAAGATTTTCTGAGTTTATTTCATAGTTGAACAGCTTGTTGATGTCGTTATCATCAGAGGGAATAATGCTTTTATTCATTTGCAATCCGGCCTCGCGAAGATCAAGACACACACTTTTCTTTCGCTGATGCTTCCATTTGGAGATACGATTGTACCCGAAATTATTGGAATTGGTCTGGCACATAAGGTGAAAACCGTCCTTTATACCGGGCAAGCGGCAAAAGCCATGACCGAAATCGGCCACGATCACCACATCGTACCCGGAAGTATCTGGCTCCAGATCTTTAAACCCTTCCGTGTCAAAACGATTTATTTCGACATGCTTTTTGCGGTCAAAACTTTCAATGTAACGTGTCTTAACGATCTCTCCACCGGTATTGGTAACCAGGTCGACCTTTGCGACAAAATCACGCAGGTGGCCGGCAATGGCAGCGGCCCCTCCTTCCTGTACTTCCTCCTTGCGCGAAAGATCCAGCTTTAATACCTGGCAGGCCGATTTCATGGACGGGCCTTCGTACTTCACATACACGAACTTATCGATGATGGTTTCACCGATGACCAGCACTTTCAAGCCGCTTACGCGCGAAATGAAATCTTCAACGACTTTCTTTATCATAAATATCATCAAAGATACTAATTAAAAATGCCTGAAAAGAAAGGTGAAGCCCGCTTCATCCGGAAGAATTCAGTCGAAGGGATAAAGTATTAAGCAAGAGGTTGTACCACATTGCAAGCGTTCCTCCACCTGCCTTTGGGGTTGATCCAAGATGAATCTGAGCCAACTTACGCAGCTCATTAGCAAAAACAGGAAAACCTTTCACCGGGAAATAATTCCATCGGCCTAATCCTTTTACGTAGAAATGATATGGATCGCTGGTGGCTCCATGCGACTTTGACGTTACAGACTGGCTCGAGGGAGAAAGTACCCGGTAATACACAGGTTTACCGGCAGGTGCAAAAATGATATTCTTATTCCTGAAGTAGGGTTCAAATGCAAGGCTGTGATCGCAGGCAAACAAAGGTTTCCCACCCCACTTCTCCATACGTTTTACGGCATGGTTATAACTCATCACCACGGTACTTGCCAGCCAGGGATTTTTCCGAAGCATGGATCTTCCCGACTCCAATTCATAAACAAAATGATATTTATCAGCGTAGCAATCAAAATTAAGATTGGCAATATCCCGAAGGAGATATGATGGCACCAGGTCATCATCATCAATACGAATTATGAAATCGGGTTTATCAGCAATAGCATAAAGTCTTTTTGACGCTTCAAGTAATTTTTCTTCTTTCGCTGTTGCATCCGCTTTTATAAAATTTATTTTACCATCCTGCCTTTCCTCTTCACCTAACAGCCATGCTTCCCAATTATCATACTGCTGGTTACGCAACGATTTGAGATACAAGG
>DATDFI010000261.1:0-3041 GCA_036522695.1 Bacteroidia bacterium
TTGTAGGTATTGATGATCCAGTACAAATAAAGCTGGTGATTGTATTTCATGTACATGTTGCCGTACACTGAAACATCATAGCCGCTGCAGGTTTTCCCATTGTACGGGGGATCGGAACTTGCACCTTTGACGGGATGCGGAGTGAAGGTGTAAGGCGCATTGGGCATACCCGGATAACCGAAGCATTCGAAAGGTTTATCCGTTCCCCTCCCCACGCTCACGAGAGTGCCTTCGAATAAGCAGAGAGAAGGATACATGTAAACGGCCGACATGTTGGAAAGGTTAGGCGAGGGTTTTACCGGCAGTTCATAATAATCACTGTGTGAGTAATTGATGCAGGTGATCACTTTAAGATCGCACTTCGCTTTTTTCTCCAGCCAGCCTTCCCCGTTTATCATTTGTGCATATTCGCCTATGGTCATGCCGTGCACAACGGGAACGGGATGCATGCCCACGAACGACCGGTATTTTTCTTCCAGCACAGGTCCGTCCACATAAAAACCATTGGGGTTGGGGCGGTCGAGAATGAGCAAGGCTTTTTTATTTTCCGCGCAGGCCTCCATCACATAATGCAAGGTGGAGATGTACGTGTAAAAACGCACGCCCACATCCTGCAGGTCGAAGATCACGATGTCTACATCCAGCAGGTCGGCCGGTTTGGGCTTTTTATTTTCTTTCTGGAAAAGCGAAATGCAGGTGAGGCCGGTCTTTTTGTCTTTATAATTCCCGATCACCGTCCCGTTATCTTCATCACCGCGAAAGCCATGTTCGGGGAAAAAGACCTTGCGCACATTCACTTTAAGCGATATCAATGAATCGAGTAAACTTGTTTTGCCTATCACGGAAGTCTGGTTGCCTACAAGCGCCACGCGCTTGCCTTTAAGGATGGGAAGGTACTTCTCCGTTTGGTCCGCTCCCGTTCGCACATCGGCAGCCGTTTTGGAATCGTTGGTCACCGAATGCGTGATCTGCGCATTTGCGAAAAGTGAAAGGAATAAGAATAAAGTGAGGGTGTGCCGTACCATAAAGGATACTTAAAAGTACCAAAATACTCCTTCATTATGCAACAACCGTGCAGCTTTTATGAATGAGCGGGTTTCGTTTATCTTTGTTGCCTGCCGATGAATACTGAGCTTTTCATAGCGAAGCGCATTTTAAAAGGAAGCAGCGCTGATGACCGGGAAGGCACAGGCCGTTTTTCCAGGCCCATCGTGCGGATCTCGGTGATCGGTATTGCCCTCGGGCTTGCCGTGATGATACTTACCGTTTGTATCGTCACCGGTTTCCAGCGTGAGATACGCGAGAAGGTCATCGGTTTCGGTTCGCATATACAGGTGAGTAAATTCGATAACAACGAATCGTATGAATATGCGGCCGTGGAGAAGCACCAGCCTTTTCTCGATGTCATTCGTTCCCATGAAGGAGTGAGACATGTGCAGCTGTTCGCCACAAAGGCCGGTATTTTAAAAGCGCACGGAGAGATACACGGTGTAGTGGTGAAGGGGGTGGGCAGTGATTTCGACTGGGACTTTTTTAAGAACGCTTTGGTGGAAGGCAGGAACTTTAGGGTAAGCGATACGGGCACTACCATCGACATGGTGATCTCGAAATACATTGCCACACAATTGAAAATAAAGCTGAACGATACGGTGCCTGTTTATTTTATACAGGAGAACAAGCAGCGGGTGCGGAGGTTTCATGTGTGCGGCATTTACGAAACGGGATTGGGCCAGCAATTTGATGAGGTATTCGTACTCGCAGATATAGGCCATATTCAAAAACTCAATAAATGGGGAAAGGATTCGGTGGCGGGCTTTGAAGTGCTCATCAATGATTTCAAAAAGCTGGACGACATCAACGATTTTGTTAATGCGGCCATAGGTTTTGATCTTCATGCATTGTCCATAAAGGAGCGTAACGAGCAGGTGTTCGCCTGGCTGAATGCACAGGACATCAATGCGATCATTGTGATCGTGCTGATGGTGATCGTGGCATCGATCAACATGATCACGGCCTTGCTGATCCTTATCCTGGAACGTACGAATATGATAGGGATACTGAAGGCGCTGGGTGCCGATAACTGGAGCGTGAGAAAGATATTTCTTTACAATGCAGGCTATTTAATTGTGAGAGGCTTGCTTTGGGGAAATATCATCGCCTTGACGGTCTGTTTCCTGCAAATGAGATTCGGTATCTTTAAACTCGATCCCGAATCCTATTTCGTTTCGCAGGTGCCGGTGAACATCAACTGGCTGTATATTTTAGGTCTTAATGCAGGCACCATGTTCATTTGTGTGCTGATGCTCATCCTTCCATCTTACATCATTACGCGCATCACGCCTGTAAAGGCCATTCGGTTCAGCTGATCATTATTTCGGCAACTCGAACTTTACGTTCACCCAGGTGCTGTAATTCTTTGTTTTATTTGAGCCAGGATTCCACTTCGGCATGTTCTTAACAAGGCGCAACGCTTCCTCATCGCATCCATCTCCAAGACTTTTCCGTACAACAGGATTCACCACCGTTCCATCAGGCTCAACATCGAAACTCACAACCACCTCTCCTTCGAGCTTGTGTTTCTTTGCTGACTTAGGATATTCCAGGTTATCCGAAAAATATTTCTTCATCATGATGGGCCCACCCGGGAAGGTCGGAGATTCGTCACCGCCTAATGTGAATTTAATAGGAAGGGCATATTTCACGCGCACCGTCTTTCCGTCCTGTCTGCCCGGGTTCCAATTAGGCATCATTTTTATAACACGCATCGCTTCATCATCCAAAGCTTTTCCGCCCGGAACGCCTTTGATCACCGTTACATCACTGATACTTCCATCTTTCTCAATAACAAAAGTGATGAACACTTTACCCTGTATGCCCTGGTCCCTTTCCTTTTGTGGATAATGAATATTCATTTGCAGAAACCTGTACAATTCTGTCATGCCTCCCGGGAAGTCGGCCTGCTGGGTAAGTTCCGCATTATTGTAAACCGCATTTGAATCAGCGGGGCCAACTGTATTGTGCTTCCATGTCGGAGGCGGTGG
>DATDFI010000262.1:0-7037 GCA_036522695.1 Bacteroidia bacterium
AGTGCGATCCCAAAAGGATAATTCAACTGGCGGGAAATATCGGCCGCCCGATCGAGAATAATAATTGCAGTGTCCGAGTTTTCCCTCGAATAAATGTACCCGATCTCCTTCAGTGTTCTCACCTCCACTGTATCGTTATGGTGAAGTCCAAGTATCCTATTGAGTGGGTCGAGGTCCTTTAATTCCGTTTGATTGAATTGACCCGCGTACAAGAGGCAGGGAAGTAAAAAGTGAAGCAGGAGAAGAAGGCGTTTCATGCAGTTGTTTCCCACCGGCTAAAGTAGGCCGTTTTTGCCTCAGGAAAAAAGGTTATCTCGGTCCGCTTTCCGTATTTTTACACGTTTTGCAGCAGCAGCTTCCCATACTCGATGTGATCCCTCAACTGAGGGAAAAACTTTTACATCACAGCATTGTGATATTACAAGCGCCACCGGGTGCAGGTAAATCCACATTGCTCCCGCTTGAATTACTGCATGAGCCCTGGCTCAATGAAAAAAAAATGATCATGCTCGAGCCGCGAAGACTGGCGGCAAGGTCGGTGGCAGCACGGATGGCCAACCTGCTGGATGATGAGTTGGGCAACACGGTCGGTTATCGTGTGCGTTTCGAAAATCGTGTGAGCAATAAGACACGCATCGAAGTGGTGACGGAAGGCATCCTCACACGCATGATGCAAAACGACAGTTCGCTCGAAGGAACAGGACTTTTACTTTTTGATGAATTCCATGAGCGGAGCTTACAGGCCGACCTGGCGCTTGCATTGGCCTTACAGGTCCAAAGCGTTTTGCGTGACGACCTGCGCATCGTGATCATGTCGGCCACACTCGACAGCGAAAAACTTTCGGCACGTTTCAACAATGCACCGGTGGTGACCAGCAAAGGAAGAATGTATCCTGTTGCCATGCATTACCTGGGTGACGATAACAATGCCGCGCTTCCTCAACGCATGAGTTCCGCCATACGAAAAGCTTTGCACGAGCAGGATGGCGATATTCTCGCTTTTTTTCCCGGAACAGGGGAGATACACCGGACCGTTGAACTCCTCGAAGCAAATGGCGTGAACGCAAATATCCAGCCGCTCTATGGCGACCTCTCGTTCACGAAACAACAGGAAGCTATCCTGCCCGATGCTTACGGAATAAGAAAAGTGGTACTGGCCACTTCCATTGCCGAAACATCATTGACCATTGAAGGAATACGAACCGTTATCGACAGTGGTTATTCGAGGGTGCCACGTTTTGATACAAGAACGGGACTGACGAAACTGGAAACCGTTCGTGTGACGAAGGACTCGGCCGAGCAAAGGGCAGGGCGTGCGGGAAGATTAGGCCCGGGCGTTTGTTATCGCTTGTGGAGCGAGGGCGCTTATATTCATTTTGCAGCGCAACGTAATCCCGAGATACTGGAGGCCGATCTTGCTCCCTTACTGCTGGAATGTTACCAGTGGGGAATAAAAAATATTTCAGAACTCCATTGGGTGACAAACCCGCCCGATGGTGCGGTGCGGCAGGCAAAGGAATTACTGCAGCAGCTCGATGCGGTGAAAAATGACCGCATTACCGGTAAAGGAAAAGAACTGCTGCGCTTTCCCACGCACCCGCGCATCGCACACATGCTGCTGGAAGCAGGGGAGCATGATAAAAAAGAAAAGAGAAATTATTATTCAGCACTTGCGGCCGACCTTGCCGCACTGCTCGAAGAACGCGATCCTTTGCCGAGGGAAAGCGGGACCGATATCACCCTCCGCATTGAGGTATTGCGCAAATGGAGGAACAAAGAACGCGTAAATGCCGAGCGGAATGTATTGGAGCGCATCGAAAAACTTTCATCACAATGGAGAAGGATCTTGAAAGTGGAAGCGGATAATTCGTCCGTGACAGAAAGCGATGCAGGGATGCTGATCGCTGCCGCTTACCCCGAGCGCATTGCGAAAAAGATCTCTAAGGATGGTGAGCGTTACCGCCTCGCAAATGGCCGTACGGCAAAATTGCAAACACACGATGCGCTGGCGGCACACGAATGGCTGGCGGTGGCCCAGCTTGATGCAGGAGCTAACGAAGGAAAAATTTTCAGCGCTGCACCTATGGACCCGGATGATGCGCTGCACTTAGCGGAGGAAAAAGAAATATTGGAGTGGGATGATAAAATGCAGGCCATAAAAGCAGCAAAAGAAAAACGGATCGGGAATATCACGATCGAGAGTAAGCCGCTAAAGAATGTAAGTGCCGTGGAGAGAATAAAGCTTTGGTGTGAAGTGATAAGAAAAGAAGGGTTGAAGTTGTTGAACCTCCCTGCTGGTCTTGAGAACTGGCGTACGCGTGCGCAATGCCTGCGCGCATGGCAGCCCGAACTCCTTCTGCCCGACCTGGGCGATGAACACTTGTTGGCCACGCTCGAGGAATGGCTGGCGCCTTTTCTTGAAAATGCACAAGGCAAAAATGATCTCGAAAGGATAGACCCCGAGGGGATCAAACAGTTATTGCTTCCCTATGAACTTTTTCAGCAGCTGGAAAAATTAGCGCCTGCGCAGATCAATGTGCCTAGCGGTTCAATGATCGACATTGTATATTATGCCAGCGGGAACGCACCAGAACTGCATGTGCGCATCCAGGAAATTTTCGGGATGAAAAATACGCCCGCGGTGAATGAAGGGAAAAATAAACTGAAATTATTTTTGCTCTCGCCTGCCAAACGCCCCGTGCAGGTCACCCAGGACCTGGAAAGTTTCTGGAAGAACACTTACCCGGAGGTGCGGAAGGAATTGAAGATCCGTTACCCGAAACACTTTTGGCCGGAGGACCCGCTCACAGCGCAGGCCGTGCGCGGGGCGATCAAAAGAAGGAAGTGATTCCCGGAATAATGCGGCCTACCCCCTGCGTTCCCCGAGCAGGATACGCGGGCGGGGGGCGGTGCGCTTGCTGAGGTTGAATTTTTTTATGGCGTTCTCCTCGATAAAATCCATGGCCTGCTTGATGTCATCCGTGAAAAGAAAAAGATCGAGGTCTTCTTCCGAAATAGTTTTGGCGTCTTTTAACGTAAGGAGATAATCATATAACTCTTTATGATATTTTTTTCCCATCAGCACGACAGGAAAATTTTTCATTTTACGCGTCTGCACCAGTGTGAGCGCTTCAAAAAACTCATCGAGCGTTCCATAACCGCCCGGCATGACGATAAAGGCGTATGAATATTTTGAGAGTAAAACCTTACGCACGAAAAAATAATCGATGTTCACCCATTGATCGAGAAAAGGGTTGGGGTCTTGTTCTTTAGGGAGAATGATGTTGCAACCCACCGATCTTCCACCTGCCTCGCGCGCGCCACGATTGGCCGCTTCCATGATCCCGGGCCCTCCTCCCGTCATCACGGTAAATCCCATGCGCACAAGTTCAGAGCCCACTTTGCGCGCCATCGTGTAATATTCGTGATCTTCCTTAAAGCGTGCGGAGCCAAACACTGTTGCACATGGACCGAGAAAATGGAATTTCCGAAAACCGTGAATGAAATCACGCACCACCTTGAACATGAAGAAAAGTTCACTCAAACGGGATTGAGGCCCATCAAGGAATACGCGCTCTTCCTTATGCGGGGTGATGTCGGTCTTTGGTTCTACATCGGCCATGCTCGCTCAAAGTTCACAAAATTTTGATTGAAGGGACAAGGTATTTTTGGGGGACAGTTAACCACAGGGATGCTGACGGGAATAAATAGCCCTGATGGAGGTTTAATTAATGCAATTGCATGCATTGAAGAAGAAGAAGATCCCACGCTCGCGCCAACCCACAAGCCTAATGCTCGCCCGGGATGACAATGTGAATTAATTAAACCAACAGCAGCCTGCCTTGACCCGCTTGCGCCAGCAAGGCGAGGCAGGGAATAGCGTTACAATGGTGCAGGCAGTGTCGCTCCTAACCATCCATGCGCACGATCTTCGGGAAGAACGTTCCAACAATATCCACCAGGTGCTTTTGCGCTTTTATCACTTCGTGAATGTCCTTGTATGCATGAGGCGCTTCATCAAGTCCACCACCCATGAGCAACACACCATGCGCTTCAAGAATATCCCTGAGCGCTTTGTGCGTAATAGTGTTCAAGGCTTGTGTTCGTGACATTTTTCTTCCCGCGCCATGTGATGCAGAGTTGAGCGCAGCTTCTTCACCTTTGCCCCGCACGATAAAACCGGGGGCAGACATGGAACCGGGAATAATTCCAAGCACACCTTTTCCTGCAGGCGTTGCACCTTTACGATGCACGATCACTTCTTTCCCGTTCAGCATTTCCTTCCAGGCGAAGTTGTGATGGTTCTCCACCACCGCCACAGGTTGAGTGCCGAGTTCCTTCGCAATTTTTTTATGAATGGTGTGGTGGCATGCCGAGGCATAATCACCCGCAAGATTCATCGCGAGCCAGTATTCCATTCCCTCCTGCGTGCCGAGCCCGAGCCACGCGAGATGTTTTGCTTCTTTCGGTAAGCGCGTTTTCTCCATCGCGATCTTCGTGTAATGATTGGCAATATTCGCACCCAAACCACGTGAACCCGAATGCGAGAGCAAAGCAAGATATTTTCCAACGGGCAATTTGAATTCATTGTGCTCATCGCTGATCTCCACTACACCGAATTCCACAAAATGATTGCCGGAACCGGAACTTCCCAATTGCTTTGCAGCCCGCTGCCTCAGTTTTTTCACCAGCGCGATCTCCTCGAATTCCTTTCGTTCCATCACTTCATGATCGGCACTTACTTTGAATTCCTGCCCGGAGCCGAACAAGGTATTATCCTTTAAAATACTTTGCAGCCTGCGATCGCGCTTCTCCGCGTCAATTGCCGGGAGATCAAAAATGCTCAAACACATCCGGCAACCGATGTCGACTCCCACTCCGTACGGAATCACTGCATTTTCAGTTGCGAGCACTCCTCCTATCGGCAGGCCATAACCCTGGTGCGCATCGGGCATCAATGACCCGGCCACTGCTATCGGCAGCCGAACAGCAATATCCATTTGCCTGATCGCACCTTCCTCAATATTCTCTCTCCCGAAAATGTTGTACTCCCTTTTTTCTTCCAGCAATGGAATTTCAGCGTTAAGCTCACCGGGCTTTTCAACCAGGGCATCCGCGATCTTCACCAACACAGGATCTTCCAGGTATTCGGCCGGGGCAGCAAGTACTTTGGAAAGCATCTCCAACGCTTCCTCCAGCGAGCTATGCTTATAATGCTTGTGCATCACCTCAATGGCAATGCCGATCACGCGGTTCTCGGGATAACCGAGCTTACGCAGATCCTTCCCTCTTAATTTAAGTTTTGCCATTTGCAATTTTATTTCGAAGGCATTTTCAAGCCAAGCGCTTTCAATGCCAGTAATGCCTCCGCGTTTCCCTTTGCATCGTTCACAGGATGGTGATCGTGAATGGTCTTGCGGTACAGCCGCTTCCACTCATTAGCCACAAACATATCCATCTTCATGCCGCTGTAAAGGTCACCAATCCTGCGTGCAGAAAAGCCGAAAGGGTTGCGCCCGGTATAAAAGTGAAAATAATAATTGATCCACTGCCAATCGAAGGCCGGGTTATCGGAAATGAATACCGGCTGACCTGCAGAATTTTCTTTCAGCCATTGGGTAAAATCTTCCATCACTAACTTCGGTTCATCGAACTTCAAATGTTCCCCGCGTGTAACATTGCTTACAGCCAGGGCTTCCGGGATCCATTCACCTGAGACCGGCTTTACTTTACCGTAAAAAGTTTTGGAGAGTGAAGGTTCCACCACCACCGCCCCGAAACTTACCATTGAATATTTATTCGGGATCGGGCCATCGGCCTCTACATCCACTACTATTAAACTCATTTTTTAGTTTTTTAAATTGTTTTTACGTGACCCTGATGAGATTCGAACTCATACACTCCAGCAGGAGTCGCGAGGCTGTAAATGCGCTTCCCTACTTTAAGCTTTCCTTATTTCGGTGCACTGCAAACTCTGCCCATTGAAGCGTGCAGGCTTAACGGGATGATCCAGGCGAAACACGGGGCTAACTTTTTCCGCTGCTTTGTCCCGCCTGCCTGAGCAAACCGGCCAGGTATCGCAAGCGTGCAGGCTTTAAGCTACAGGGCCGATGAAAAGCTTCCCACCCTGTACACAGGCGGGAAGTTCATTTCACAGCAAAGAGCTTTTCAGCGCTTCATTATTTTTTCTCCGGCACAAAGATCTGCTTCAGCTGTGCGGCAAGGTCGTTGCCGCCTGACAAAGAGATGTTGTTGATCTTCTCTGCGATCTTCTCCACGTACTCCATCTCTTTCAGCCTGAACAGCATCTGGTTCTCCTCCATCAGTTTTGCAGTGTTGAGCAAGCTTCTTGTGGAAGCTGTTTCTTCTCTACGCATGATGGTGTTGGCCTGCGCTTTTTTCTCGGCCACCAAAACCTGGTTCATGATCTCTTTCACTTCGCCAGGCAGGATGATGTCACGGATACCGCAGTTCACCAGTTCAACACCGAGTGTTGCGGTTTTTTCAGCCACCGCTTTTGCCACGTGTGCAGAAACGGTTTCTTTTTTCTCCAGCAACTCGTCAAAGTTGAGGTTACCGATGTATTCACGGAACGCCAGCTGCAACATTACGTACAATTGCTTGTCGTGGTCCTTATTCTCCAGCAAGGCCTTCATCACGTCCACCACTTTGTACTGCGCCACCACGTTCAGCCTCAGGTTCGCCTTATCCTTCGTAAGGATCTCCTGTCCGCTGATCTCCATTTGCAGCGTTCTCGTATCCGCCTTCATCACCGTAATGGCGATGTTGTTCTTCCAGAACATATACACACCGGGCGCCAGGATCTTTGTGAATTTACCATTCACGAACATCAGCGCTCTTTCATATGACTCTACAGTGAAGATCCTCAAAAAATTCAGGACCTCGCGTCTTGTCAAAAGTGCATTGTCCATATCGGCAGGCACCTCATAGTTGTTCAGGTCGATGAGCGTGAATTTACGTTCGATCACACCTTTCCAGTACACGTGACGACCCGGAGGCAGCACTTCCCTGAAGAT
>DATDFI010000263.1:0-12161 GCA_036522695.1 Bacteroidia bacterium
AGGGTCACCGTTCCCTGGCCGGGACTCACCGAACCGGATGAGCCGTTGCCGTTATTACCCGGTTTGTGGCAGGCATTAAATAAAAAAACGGAGGCCAGGAGCGGAAGGAGTAGAAATTTCTTCATGTGCGAGAGTGTTAAACACATTATCCATAAGCAATGTAGCAAAAATTGTGCCTTCAGCCAAAAGGCCTACCCGCGGTAAAAACCCTTCTTCCGGATATACGCTGCAACGGAGGGTGGAATGAATTTCCCGCTCATCTTTCCCTGTTTGATCATCTCGCGAATGGAAGTGGCAGAGCATTCCATTAAAGGAGCCCTGGTGATGATCACATGCGGGTGATCTGCCCATTTGCCCGCATGGCCACCCGCGCGAGGGTATACATAAATGCGATGGACCCTTAGTATCTTTCCATGCGCCTTCCATTTACCGAACCCCTGCAGATTATCGGTGCCCATAATGATGGAAAATTCATAGGTGGGGAATTTTTTACGGAGGGCCGTAAGTGTATTTATGGTAAAAGAAGGCTGCGGCAGCCCGAACTCAACATCACTTGCGCGAAGCTTTTTCTTTCCTTTGATCGCCATTCGCACCAACTTCAGGCGTTCTTTGTCACTCAACAAATCTTCTTTCTTCTTGAAAGGATTTTGGGGCGATACCACGAACCACACGCGATCAAGACCGGTATGCTTTAGCATGTACCCGGCCACGGCCAAATGGCCTTTATGGATGGGATTGAACGAGCCGAAGAATAAACCAATTTTCATTTACGATTTACGAAGTACGATCCATGACGACTTTGCACGAACCATTCATTCCGCTGTCCCTCTTTTCCCCTTACCTCTGTGCCTGCAAAAATTCCCTCACCACTTTTTCCGCATCAGCGAAGGCGGTTTCCAGGTTCTCATTCAACACGATCTTATCAAATTGCGGGGCAGTATCGATCTCCTGCTGAGCCTTGGCCATGCGTCTTGAAATGCTTTCGGGGGTTTCCGTATCCCGCTTTTTCAGGCGCTCCTCCAATGCGCTGAGGTGCGGGGGCATCACAAAAACAGACAACGCACTGTCACCGAATTTCTTTTTCAGGTTGATCCCTCCGTTTACATCCACATCAAAGATCACGTGCTTCCCTTTACGCCAGATACGGTCCACTTCTTTACGCAAAGTGCCGTAAAAATTATTCGTGTACACTTCTTCCCACTCCACAAATTCATCGTTCGATATTTTGTGCCTGAATTCATCCACGCTCAAAAAATGGTAATCCACTCCATCTACCTCGTGCCCGCGCCTGGGCCTGCTCGTGGCCGAAACCGAAAACTCCAGCGAGTCACGGAACACCTCCAGCAAATGGTGCACGATGGTGGTTTTACCCGCCCCGCTTGGCGCTGAAAATATGATGGTTTTACCTTGCATACTATATACTACGAATTACGAATGGGAGTAAAATTCATGTTTTGCCCGATCCTATAAGAGCTTCCTCAAATTTGCAATTGGTAATTCGTAAGATCAAAGCACATTCAACAGTTGTTCTTTCACCTTCTCCAATTCGTCCTTCATCTGCACCACCAGCTTTTGGATCCCCGCATCGTTCGCTTTTGAGCCAATGGTATTTATTTCACGGCCTATCTCCTGGGTGATGAACCCGAGCTTGCGCCCGCTGCTAGCCTCCTCTATCGTTTTACGGAAATACTCGCAATGGGTAAGCAACCGCACTTTCTCCTCGGTGATATCGAATTTCTCTATATAATAAATGAGCTCCTGCTCAAAACGGTTCTGGTCCACCTTCTCTTTCAGTTCGTCCACGCTCTTTTGCAAACGCTCGCGCACGGCCGGTATCCTTTTTTCATCCAGCTTTTTTACTTCCTCCAGCAAAGCAGTGATCACATCAATGCGACCCAGCAATTCCTTTTTCAATGTTTTTCCTTCATCACTCCTGAACCCGTTGAAAGCCGCCAGGGCCTTGCTCACGGTTTTCATCACTCCCTTCCATTCCTTCTCATCCAGCTCCTGGCGCTCGTTGCGGAAAACATCGGGCATCTTCACCACGATCGACAAAAGATGATCGTTCTTCTCATCCAACTCTTTCGCCAGCGACCTCAGTTCGTTATAATAATTTTTCGCCAGCGGCATATTAACGCTCACCGCGCTCGCCTCACCTGTCGACTCCGAATAAATGCCGAGGTCCACCTTGCCGCGTTCAACCGTCTTAGAGATCTCGGAACGCAACTCGGCTTCTTTCTCGCGGTACAACGAAGGCACCCGCAGGTTCAGGTCGAGCTGTTTGCTGTTAAGAGAGCGCACTTCAACAGTGATCTTTTTACCGGGCAGCTCCAGCACCGCTTTACCGAAACCCGTCATCGAACGTATCATAATACAAATGTTTAAGGACAAAAGTAGGAAATACCGGAAGAATAGCTGCGATGTGGAAATTTTTCCCCCTAAAAATCATTGGGCGCAGGGGTATATTTTTTAGATTTATCTAAAATTATTTTTTGATATGCTTAATTTATATCGAAATCCCCTCCGCGCCTTGCAACTGTCGTTACCGGTCTTGGCTTTCCCGGCTCTTGTGAACGCCCAAACAGTTAAGAAACTGCGGCCCCTGAGCCCCGATCGTCCGCACCAGACCGAATCGCCTTACACAACGGACAAAGGGCATTTCCAGGTGGAGGCCGATCTCCTGAATTTTGAAAGACAACACGTGAACGACAGCCTCGATCTGCAGGGCACCGGAATATTTTTCTTCAACGCAAAATTCGGCATCACAAAAAATTCGGATGTTGAATTGCTTACGGGCACCGTGCAACTCGATCATTACCCGGGATCGGACATCCCGAATGAAAGGACCTTTTTTCCTGATCTCCTTTTTCGCTACAAATACAATTTACTGGGTAACGACTCCGGCAAGACCGCCATCGCGCTTATGCCTACCCTCCGCATCAGCAATTTTGTGAGAGATACTTTTAAGGTGCAGGCCGGGCAGTTGCTGATCAATGCCGAGAGGGAATTCGAACATTTCGGCCTCGGCTACACGGGCGGACTTTCCAATTTCACGTTCCAGCCCTTTTTCACCCGCTGCGAATTTTTCTCCACCGTAAGCCTGGATTATTCCCTTGTCGGGGAACTGCATCACTTTGTTGAAGTTTCATACCGTTACGGGAGGTCCAATCCCGTGCTGCACAATTATTCTTTCGACAGCGGGTTCACCTTCACCCCTGGCGAGAACCTCCAGTTCGACCTGGGATTTTATTATTTCATCCCGGCCCGGCAGCCCTTTCTTTTCATTGGCGGCACATTCCGCATTTGATCGAAGGACCTGTACCGGGAACCATTCACTGAAAAATCCCTTTCTTCGCATTTGTAGATTTCATAAATGAAAATTTTCGGGATAACCCTTTTGATCCTTGCGGTCGCATTTTTTTGTGGTCCACTTGCTGCCCAGGAGAATTACGAGATACAGGTGTACGGCTCAAAGACCGTTGATGTAAAAACCACCATGGCGGAACTGCACAGCAATTTCACCTTTTCCGCTCCCGGTTCCTCTTCATATGGAGTGTATTCCTCCAACAACAGCTTTCATGAAACCGTGGAGATCACGCATGGCTTCACGCCCTGGATGGAAGTAGGATTTTATTTTTTCAATTCCATCGGCAGCGATCATCGAACCAATTACGTGGGCAGCCATATCCGCCCTCGCTTTGCCGTTCCCGAAAGTTGCGGCTGGCCCCTGGGCCTGAGTATCTCGTTCGAGTACGGGATACAGCGCAGGGAATTCAGCGAGGATGTACAAACGCTGGAGATACGTCCTATTATTGATAAAAAATGGGAACGCCTCTACCTGTCATTCAATCCCACGCTGGAAAAATCTTTCAAAGGTTATAATGAAAGGATCGCCCCTGTTTTTTCTCCGAATGTAAAAGGCAGCTACGACCTCACTTCTAAACTCACCCTGGGCCTTGAATATTACGGAGCGATAGGCCCGGTCACAGGTTTTTATGCCCCCTCCAATATGGAACACCAGCTTTTTTTGGCAGCCGACATAAACGGGTACCCGGAATGGGAATTCAATTTCGGTGTGGGCGCAGGCCTTAATCAAAATTCTCAAGGCTGTATCATCAAAACAATTGTGGGAAGAAGGTTTTAAGTCAATGGTTGAATGGCTTACGAACGAATAACTTTTAACCATTAACAATTAACCTTATTTTTGTCCTCCATGAACGAAGACCTCTTTAAAAATATCATTTCCCACTCGAAAGAATACGGTTTCATCTTTCCATCCTCCGAAATTTATGACGGGCTCAGTGCGGTGTACGACTACGGTCAGAACGGGGCGGAACTGAAAAAAAATATCCGTGATTACTGGTGGCGGGCCATGGTGCAGCTGCACGAGAACATCGTAGGCATCGATGCCGCTATCTTCATGCATCCCACCACCTGGAAAGCCAGCGGGCACGTAGATGCGTTCAACGATCCGCTCATCGACAATAAGGATTCTAAAAAACGCTACCGTGCCGATGTGCTGATCGAAGAGGCCGTAGCGAAGATAGAAGCGAAAATAGAGAAGGAAGTAGAAAAGGCGAAAAAGCGTTTTGAGAATTTTGACGAGCAGATGTTCCGCAGCACCAATGCGCGCGTGGTGGAATATCAAAAAAAGATAGAGGAGATCAACAGGCGTTTCAAAGAAGCGATGGAGAAGAACGACCTGGCGGAAGTGCGGCAGATCATCGTTGACCTGGAGATCGTTTGTCCCGTTAGCGGCTCCCGCAACTGGACCGAAGTGCGGCAATTCAATCTGATGTTCAGCACTGCCATGGGTTCGGTGAGCGAGGAGGCCTCCACCATTTATTTGCGTCCCGAAACCGCGCAGGGGATCTTTGTGAATTTTTTGAACGTGCAAAAAACCGGGAGGATGAAGATCCCGTTCGGAATTGCACAAACCGGGAAAGCGTTCAGGAATGAAATTGTTGCGAGGCAATTCATTTTCCGCATGCGCGAGTTCGAGCAAATGGAGATGCAGTTCTTTGTGCGGCCAGGAACCGAAATGGAGTGGTACAACACCTGGAAAGAAACACGCATGAAGTGGCACAGAAGCCTCGGTTTCCCCGAAAGCAAATACCGTTTCCATGACCACATCAAGCTCGCGCACTATGCCAACGCAGCCTGCGATATCGAATTCGAATTTCCATTCGGCTTCAAGGAGCTGGAAGGCATCCACTCCCGCACCGATTTCGACCTGAAACAACACGAACAATTCTCCGGTAAAAAATTACAGTATTTCGATCCCGAGCAGAATCAAAGCTATGTGCCTTACGTGGTGGAAACATCCATCGGTCTCGACCGAATGTTCCTTGCCACGCTTTCACAATCGTACAAAGAGGAGAAACTGGAGGACGGCAGCGAAAGAGTGGTACTCAACCTGCCTGCTTTTCTTGCTCCTGTAAAAGTGGCCGTATTGCCCTTGCTCAATAAGGACGGACTCCCCGAAAAAGCAACAGAGATCTTCAACGCGCTGCGTTATGATCACATCGCGCAGATGGAAGAAAAAGACACCATAGGCAAGCGTTACCGCAGGCAGGATGCTATTGGCACACCCTATTGCATCACCGTTGACCACCAGACCCTGGAGGATAACACGGTGACCATTCGCGAGCGCGACAGCATGAAGCAGGACCGCATTCCGGTGGAAAAAGTTTCGGAGATCGTGAATGATAAAGTGAGTGTGAAAAAAGCGCTGATGAAACTGTAGGCTTCTACCTTGGATATACGATATCTTCCTTTTTTATTTTCACTTCAGCAACAGCGTTGTTGTAAACGTATTTGAAAGTTCCCGGCTGGTCGATGTCCCATTCCGCATTGTCCTGCACCAGGTAGGAGATCACCATCGTTCCGTGCAGGTTTAAGCTGCTCCACAAAAATTTCACCTTGCCATCAACGTAGCTGAAATTTGCTCCCCCGGTGTTTATACTTGTCACCTCCACTTCACCACCCATCGAGTCAAGGTCCTCCTTGTAACTCGCAAAACTGTTCACTGTTGCATTGTTGCAGGTGATACTTATCATTACCTGGTATTCACCAGGAGTCTGCATTTTGAACACTTCTTTTTTGATGTGTACCTCCGGAACAGGGCCGTCCTGCGCGATGGAAAAAACAGCGCATGCGCACAGCGCAAATGATGTGAAAAGCTTTTTCATACGTGCGGAATTGGAAGAATAAAGCTAATCGGAAATTTCTTTAAACGCAAAACTATTTCGGAGCGAATGATCTCCCCCTTGTCGGACCCGCTATTCCCGTTTTTCACTTCAAGCCGCGCGGTTGTCACCGGGCGAACAAAGAAGACATGTGCGTTTGAGCGGGGCGAAGTGTCGCGCGGGCTTTCCGTTCCAACCGGGGCTAAACCCGGTGGCCTGCACTACGTGGCAGCTATTTTTCCGGTTTGTCCTTTCGCAACTCCTTCAGCTTCGGGCGAAGCCTGCTTTTATAGACCGAGAGCGAATCTTCTTTCTTTTTTCCCTTGCGCATTTTACGCTGTTCCTCCACCGGCATCGAAATGATCTCCATGCATTTCTCACTGCAGCAGCCCCTCATCTTCTCCGCGCAGGCAGCACATTGTATAAAAAGCAAATGGCAATCGTCATTCGCGCAGTTCACGTGCTCATCACAGGCCGCACCGCATTGGTGGCATTGCGCGATCACATCATCCGTAATACGCTCGCCAACGCGCTCATCAAAAACAAAATTCTTACCGATGAATTTCGACCTCAAGCCTTCCCTCTTCACCTGTTTCGCATATTCAATTATGCCACCGTAAAGCTGGTTCACATCTTTAAATCCATAATGCTTGAAATAGGCGCTCGCTTTTTCGCAGCGTATGCCGCCCGTGCAATACAGCAGTATTTTTTTATCCTTCTGCTCCTTAAGCTGGTCAACCACCAATGGCAGCTCTTCACGGAATGTATCCACATCCGGGCAAATGGCATTTTCAAAGTGTCCCACCTCGCTCTCGTAGTGGTTACGCATATCCACCACTATCGTCCCATTCTTCTCCATCGCCTCGTTGAACTCTTTCGCGGTCAAATGCCTTCCCACATTCGTCACATCAAATGAATGATCGTCCAGCCCATCCGCTACGATCTTCTTGCGCACCTTCACCGTAAGCTTGTAAAAGGATTTGCCGTCATCCTCCACCGCTATTTTAAAAGGCACGTCCTTAAATCGCCTATCTGCGTAAAGCTTCTCTTTGAACTTTTCCCAATTTTCTTCAGGCACGCTCATCTGCGCATTGATGCCTTCATGGGCAAGATAGATCCGCCCGAAAACATTTAAATCATTCCATTGCTTCCAAAGTGAATCGCGCAGCTCTTTAGGGTCATCAATGATCACGTAACGGTAAAACGATACCGTGATCCGCTTGAAAGGTTCTTCCATCAAACGCTTCTTCAGCTCTTTTTTATCCACACGGTTCACCAGCAAGGCCATCGCTCAATTATATCCTGAATTATGAATGCAAAATTACGCAGTAATTTTTACTTTTAGCCCTTCTTATTCCTGCAGCAATTCTATGGAGTACGCTTAACCTTCACGATGATTTCCCTCATATGAGCACAAACGATAGAATACTGGTGATCGGCTCCTCGGGCCAGATCGGCACCGAACTGGTGATGAAGCTTCGCGAACACTTCGGAAATTCCAACGTGGTGGCTTCCGATCTTAAACCGGGCGCGAAGGAGCTGATGGAAAGCGGCCCCTTTGAAACATTGGATGCGCTTGACGGATCAAAAGTAACCGAGGTGATCAAAAAGCACGAGGTAAAACAAGTGTACCTCCTGGCAGCCTTGCTGTCCGCCACAGCCGAACAAAATCCCAAGTTCGCCTGGAAACTCAATATGGAAGGGCTTTTTCATGTGCTGGACCTGGCAAAAGACAAAGTGATCAAAAAGGTGTACTGGCCCAGTTCCATTGCTGTTTTCGGTCCAACAACTCCTAAAAAAAATACTCCGCAGTACACTGTTATGGAGCCCAACACGGTTTATGGCATCAGCAAACAGGCCGGGGAGCGTTGGTGCGAATACTATTATAATAAGTATGGAGTGGATGTACGCAGCCTGCGTTATCCGGGGCTTATAGGCTGGAAGTCGGCACCGGGCGGGGGCACTACCGACTATGCCGTTCATATTTATCATGAGGCTTTAAAATCAGGCAAATATGAATGCTTTTTGAGCGAAGATACCACCCTCCCAATGATGTATATGGATGATGCGATAAAGGCCACCATTGATCTTATGGAAGCGGATCAAAAAAAGGTAAAGATCAGGTCCAGTTATAATGTGGCAGGCATGAGTTTTTCCCCTAAGCAGATCGCAGCCGAGATCCGCAAGCAAATACCAGGATTTACTATAAGCTATAAGCCTGATTTCAGGCAACATATAGCCGATAGCTGGCCGGCAAGCATTGATGACTCCTGTGCGCGGAACGATTGGGGCTGGGAACCTGCTTACGACCTTGAGAAAATGACGAAGGTAATGCTCGAAAACCTGCGCAAAAATTAGGGTTCACGCCCTGTAACTTCCGGCAAGTCCCAAGCGTTTAAATTAAAAGTAAGTTGCAGGATATGGCAAATGTTACTAAAATTGCATCCCTTTGTCGATGGTTTGCGTTTTTTGGTCTAATTTTAGTAACGACATAGTGGTTTTTTGAGTAGAACAAATACTTTTGTATAGATTATCAACCCCCCTATGAAGAAGTTTTTACTGATAATCCTGTTCGTCACCGTAAAAATTGGGCTTGCTCAATCGAATGACACATTAAATGTCACCGATGTGAATGGCTTGAAGCAGGGTCATTGGCTCTACCATGGCAAGGATAAGAATCTCCCCAATTACCAGCCCGAATCCAAAGTTGAAGAAGGTCGTTACACTGATAACCGCAAAGACGGTATTTGGGTGACCTATTGGCCTAATGGCAACAAAAAGAGCGAGATCACTTTTGTGAACAATACTGCAAAAGGATACGCTAAAATGTATTACGAAGACGGTAAAGTTTCTGAAGAAGGCAACTGGGAGAATCAACGCTGGACAGGTGGTTATAAGATGTATCACCCCAATGGTCAGGTATTCTACGAATTCAATTATAACAAATCCGGCAAGCGCGAGGGCAAGCAAACTTATTACTATGATAATGGCAAGGTGATGATGACCGGTGACATGAAGGATGGAAAAGAGACCGGCACCTGGACCGAGAATTATGAGACTGGCGACCTGAAATCCAAAAAAGGATTCAATGACGGTAAGCTGGATCCCACCCAGTTTGAAGTTTACGCTCCTAAAACTCAGCTTCCCCCGCCTAAAAAGGAACCGGAAGTAAAAGGCCCTCCTCCTCCTGATGCAAGCAAACTTAAAAAGAATGGTGGCGACCCCATCCAGTTCTTCTCAGGTAATGGTCCGGCCAAGCTATACAATCTTAATCGCCAGATCTCACAGGATGGTGTGTTCAAGAACTACAAGCTGATCGATGGTAAGAATTATATCTACAGCAAAGATGGCATCCTGATCCAGATCGCAGTTTACAAAAATGGTGCTTACGTAGGTGATGCGCCTATTGAAGACGACAAGAAATAATCATCACGCCAACACATTCAAAAAATCTTCCTCACCCACGGGGAAGATTTTTTATTTTTACAGAATTCCGTCTTCCCTATCTCGTTTATGCAGGAATTGATCATTTACAATACGCTTACCCGCACCAAAGAGGTCTTTAAACCGCTTCATCCCCCGCTTGTGGGAATGTATGTATGCGGCCCTACCGTTTACAGTGATGTGCATCTCGGCAATTGCCGCACCTTCATATCATTCGATCTCATTTACCGTTACCTGCTTCACTGCGGGTATAAAGTGCGTTACGTACGCAACATAACGGATGCAGGTCATCTTGAAGGTGACCGGGATGAAGGTGATGATAAGTTCGCTAAAAAAGCCAAACTCGAACAGCTCGAGCCCATGGAGATCGTGCAGAAATACACACTCGGGTTCCACGAGGTGATGCGTATGTTCAATACACTTCCTCCCAGTATTGAACCTACTGCAACAGGCCATATTTGTGAACAGATCGAGATGACAAAAAAGATCATGGAAGCGGGTTATGCTTATTCAGTGAATGGCACCGTTTATTTTGATGTAGAGAAATACAATAAGAAATATCCATACGGGCAACTCACCAACCGCAAGTTGGAAGAACTCATCGAAGGTACGCGCGAGCTGGGCGGGCAGGATGAAAAAAAAGGACGACTCGATTTTGCATTGTGGATCGCATCCAAACCCGAGACCTTGATGAAATGGCCATCGCCCTGGGGTTGGGGATTTCCGGGCTGGCATATCGAATGCTCCGCCATGAGCAGCAAATACCTTGGTGATACTTTCGATATTCACGGAGGGGGCATGGACCTCCAGGCCACACACCACACGAACGAGATCGCGCAATCGCAGGCCTGCAATCACCAGGCACCGGTAAATTACTGGATGCATACCAATATGCTTACACTTAATGGTGCGCGCATGAGTAAAACGAGCGGCAACACTTTAATGCCGCTTGAACTTTTCAGCGGGAAAACCGACAAAGGAGAAAAACATCCCTCGCTGTCAAAGGGCTATTCTCCAATGGTGGTTCGCTTTTTTATGATGCAAACGCATTATGCAAGCACCCTTGACTTTTCTGACACCGCCCTGCAAGCCTCCGAAAAAGGATTCGAACGTTTGATGAATGCGGTCACACTGCTCGATTCCCTGAAGACCTCTTCCACATCAAGCATCAACGTGTCCGAGCTTGAAAAGAAATGCTATGAGGCAATGAATGATGATTTCAACAGTCCCGTTCTGATGGCACAGCTTTTTGAAGGTGTAAGACAGATCAATAGTATCCAGGCCGGCACAGAAAGCATCACGGCAGGTGACCTGGAGAAGCTGAAAAAAATTTATCACGCTTTTGTGTTTGACGTGATGGGGTTGAAGAATGAATCGCACGGACAGGATGAAAAAGGCCTGGCGAACGACCTCATGAATATCATTATCGGCATACGTCAGGATGCTAAAACGAAAAAAGATTTCGCCACCTCCGACCGCATTCGTGAAGAACTGGGTAAGATCAAAGTTGCACTGAAAGATTCAAAAGAAGGCACCACCTGGAGCCTGGAAAAATAAACCGGATGAGATTTACACGTAAAATCATTTTCCTTTTTTTAATGGCAGTGCTGTCCTCCCTGTTTTTTGTGCGTTGCAGCAACCCTCCCTCACCCGAAGATCACCACGACAAAAAGGAAAAAGAAGTGCATCGCAATCCCGCACCCGCATTCAATGAAGATTCCTGTTATGCTTTTGTTCAAAAGCAGGTGGATTTCGGTCCGCGCGTTCCTACTACCGAAGCCCATCGCCTGTGCGGGGATTGGCTGGTGGCTAAGCTCAAATCGTACGGCCTCGAGGTGACGGAACAAAAAGGAAGTGTGATCGCCTACAATGAAAAGTCAACTCCCGTTCGCAACATCATCGCCAGTTACAAACCCGAAAGCCAGAAACGCATTTTACTTTGTTCGCATTGGGATTCACGTCCTATGGCCGACCGTGACACCAGGGACACCGACAAGCCCATTGACGGAGCAAGCGATGGGGCAAGCGGGGTGGCTGTACTGCTGGAGATAGCAAGACAGCTACAAGTCGCCAGGCCCGATGCGGGGATCGACATCATCCTGTTTGACATGGAAGATTATGGAGAAAAATTCTGCCAGGGTTCCGAGTACTGGGCGCAACACCTGCATAAAGCAGGCTACTTTGCCAACTTCGGGATATTGCTCGATATGGTGGGCGCAAAAGGAGCGGTTTTCCCCATTGAAGGTCAATCGAAAATTTACGCCTCTTCATTCGTAAAAAAGATCTGGGACATGGGGGCATCACTCGGCTATTCGGATTATTTTAATTACACGGAAATGCATCCCATCACGGATGATCACGTGAATGTAAATACCATTGCAAATATTCCCTGTGTGGACATTATTCAAATGGATCCTGTGGGCGGAGACTTCGGTCCTTACCATCATCGCCACAGCGATAATATGAGCATCATAGACAAGCATACGCTCAAGGCGGTGGGACACACACTCACCGAAGTGATCTATGCCG
>DATDFI010000264.1:0-8716 GCA_036522695.1 Bacteroidia bacterium
TTTTACCATGGTCAACGTGACCCATCACCGTAACGATGGGAGGGCGGGCAACCAGTTCTTCAGGAGTGTCCTCATCTTCCTTAATGGCTTCCTGTACTTCCACGCTCACAAATTCCACTTTGTGCCCGTACTCTTCTGCGATCATGGAAATGGTTTCCGCATCGAGCCGCTGGTTGATGGAAACGAAAAGCCCGATGCTCATGCACTTGGCGATGATCTCGGTAACGGGAACGCCCATCATGCTTGCCAGCTGGCTGGCCGAAACGAATTCCGTTACTTTGATGGTGCGTCCTTCCGATGCCACCTGTTCGGCCTCCTCGGCCATTTTGGAACGGATCTCCTCGCGTTTTTCCCTGCGGTATTTGGAAGTTTTGGATTTGCCGGAACCGCTCAGGCGTGCCAGTGTTTCCTTGATCTGAGCCTGTATCTCTTCATCAGTGAGCGCGGGTTTGTCCTTGCCTCGGCTCTTGTTGCCCGTTCCGCGATCACGCTTATGAAAATCATCCGGCTTGAGGTCGTTGATGCTGACACTCTTTTTAATTCGCTTGCGTTTTTTCTTGCGGTCGGTGTTGAATCCTTCGGCCGATGAGGCCACCGGCTTTTTCTCCACAGGCAGGTCGATCTTCTTGAGGATCTTGGGGCCTTCGAGTTTGGTATACTGTGTTTTTAGGAAGTTGTCTTCTTCCTTTTTTTCTTCCGTTTCCGGTTTTGTTTCTACAACAGGCGTTTCCACAACAGGCGCTTCTTCTTCGTCTTTTTTCTTTTTGGTTGTCTTCTTCGCCTTGGGTTTTTCTTCCTCTTCCTCTTTTTTCTTTTTGTCGGATTTTGATTTGGGGAGGGAGTCGAGATCGATCTTGCCTTTCACACTCACCTCGATCTTTTGGTCGGTTTTTGCCTTGATCACTTCCTCTTCCTTCGCCTTTTTCTTCACGCTCTCTTTCGGGGCCTGCAGGTCCTTGATAAGGATCTCTTCGGGCTCTTCAACGCTGGTCTTTTTCACCGGCTCGGTGGTAACGGTCTCTTCAATTCCTTCGCGCTTCATTTTCGCTTTCGAAATGGAAGTGGCCACCTCCTTGTCCTTTTTCTCGTCCGAGAACTGGTTGAGGAGAAGACCGTATTGCTCGGGCGAAAGTTTAAGATTGGGATTGGCCTCGATCTTGTGCCCTTTCGTTTTGAGAAAGTCCACGATCGCGTTCATCCCCATGTTGAACTCCTTGGCGACTTTACTTAATTTTTTTACTTCTTCTGCCATGTTGTGTTTTAAAGTTAATCGTTAATAGGTAAAAGTTAATTGGACAGGGCCCGTTAACCTTTACCTTTAACTAATAACTGTGTTTATTCGAATTCCGCTTTGAGGATGTTCCTCACTTCGGTAACGGTTTCTTCTTCCAGGTCGGTACGCTTCACCAGGTCCTCCACGCTCAGGTCGAGTACGCTCTTGGCGGTGTCGCAGCCGATTGCTTTTAGTTCGTCAATGATCCAGCTGTCGATCTCATCTGCAAATTCTTCCAGGTCCACATCTTCGATATCTTCATCGGTATCGCGGTACACGTCAATTTCGTAACCGGTAAGTTTGCCGGCCAGTTTGATATTGTGGCCTCCTTTACCGATGGCGAGTGACACCTGGTCGGGCTTGAGATATACTTCTGCGCGTTTGTTATCGTCATCCAGTTTTATGCTGGTGATCTTGGCCGGGCTGAGTGCGCGGCTGATGAACAGTGTAGGGTTAGTGGTGAAATTGATCACGTCAATATTTTCGTTCTTCAATTCGCGAACGATGCCGTGGATGCGGGATCCTTTCATGCCCACGCAGGCTCCAACCGGGTCGATGCGGTCGTCATATGATTCAACGGCCACTTTTGCACGCTCACCGGGTTCGCGTACGATCTTTTTGATGGTGATGAGTCCATCAAATACTTCGGGCACTTCAAGTTCGAACAGCTTGGCCAGGAATTCGGGTGATGTCCTGGAGAGAATGATCACCGGTGAATTGTTCTTCAGGTCCACGCGCTGTATCACCGCGCGAACCGAATCGCCTTTCTTGAAAAAGTCAGTAGGGATCTGTTCCACTTTCGGGAGGATGAGTTCGTTGCCTTCATCATCCAGTACCAGGATCTCTTTCTTCCAGATCTGGTATACCTCACCGGTCACAACTTCACCGATGCGGTCCTTGTATTTTTTATAAACGTTGTCCTTTTCGAGTTCGAGTACTTTGGAAACAAGGTTCTGGCGAACGGCCAGCACGGCACGTCTTCCGAAATCCTCCAGCTTTACAGGAGTGGTCACTTCCTCATCCAACTGAACATCCGGGTCGATCTTACGCGCATTGGTGAGCCCGATGTGTTTACCCGGGTCGTAATCAAAGCTATCCTCTTCGAATTCATCATCCACTACTGTGCGGTTATGCCAGATCTCGATGTCCCCGCGATCGGGATTCACGATGATGTCAAAGTTCTCATCCGATCCGTATTTTTTACGGATCATGCTGCGGAACACATCTTCCAGGATACTCATGAGAGTGACCCTGTCGATGTTCTTCATTTCCTTGAAATCGCTGAACGACTCTACTAAGGTGACGTTGTTTTCCATTGTTTATTGTTTATTTGAACGTGATGATCTTTTTTGTTTGTTTGATGTGTGTATAATTGATCGGTTTAACTTCCGTGATTTCCTTTTTCGTTCTTTTATCGCGGTGATGCATTTCCAGTTCTATTCCTTCCTCGTTTGCCGAAAGCAGTTTGCCTTCATACCTCTGACCCTCAACGGTGATCACCTCCACTTTGCGGCCGGTGTTTTTCAGGTACTGCTGTTTCACCTTAAAAGGTATTTCCATCCCTGCCGATGAAACATCCAATTGGTAATCTTCCACATTCCGGTCGAGGTGGGCCTCGATGTGACGGCTCACCTGCACACAATCACTGATCACGATCCCACCATTCATTTTGTCAATACTTACCTGTATCTTATTACCGGGGGTCACCGTTATATCGGTGATGAAAAGATCGGTTCCGGCAATCTTCTCTTCCACAAGGGTCCTGATCTTTTGAACGGGTATCATTACTCAAATACAGGCAATAAAAAGAGGGGCTGACGACCCCTCTGATTGATTTTTCTTAAAAACAGGACACAAAGATAGGTATATATTTCAGAAAAGCAAAGGAAAAAAGGGGCAACTCTGCGGACCACTTTTACGTCTAAATACAAGTTAAGCGGGTGTACTTAATGTTCTTTGAATTATTAACCTTAAATCCAATTACCATGGAAACAAAACCCGTATACGCGAAACCAGCTTTTTCTGCAAAGGTCTGGCTATCAGCGTTCCTATCCTTCCTTATTGCCGGCCTGGCCAGGGCCGGGGATGCTGTTACTACCATGACGGCAACCGATTCGCTCGCAAAAGACAGCCTTAACACAGCCAAAACCGGGGCAGGAATGTCGGGGATCGAAGATAATCCCTGGCTAAAATACACCGTGATGGGTTTAGGCATTGTGGTAGTAGTGGCTTTTGCCTTGTTCACCAGCTTGCGTAAAAGTAAACCCGCACCCAGCGGACCGGTAGGATACCGTAAACCCCACCAGCACAGGCATCATCACAAGGTGAAGCTGTAGATCAGAAGATCAAAGGCGAAAGGCCGAGGTAAAATCCGAAAAAATCAAGATCGTTCACGCGGTGCAGGGTCAGCGCGTGCATATATTTTTCCAACCCGTCATACACGTGCACTTTAAAACGCTCCTTGTTGAAGGTGAACGGAGTGCAAAAACGAATCCCGCAGTCGGCAATAAGCCGGTTGAACAGTACCCGCTGCTTGCCGAATGAAAGGCCGAATGAAGCGGAATGCGTGATCTCCGTTGCATTTCCAGTCGACTCGAAAAAAGACCCGCTTCCATCATAAAATTTCACTTTACGGTAATCAGCCAACACATCCTGGTACCGGAATTCCATTTTAATATAATTCCCGAACGGTGCAATGCCTGAAGGTGAAAAGAACTTGATCCCGAGGCTATAGCCGCGACCTGTGAGAGGGACCAGCTGCGCTGGAAAGATCACAGGGTTGCCTGCTGTGGAATAAGAGGATGATTTACGGTAAGCTTTTGTGCGGTAAAAAAAATAGGCCGCTTCAACAGAGGTTCTCCGGGTGATCACATAACCGGCCGAAAATTGATGAGCGCCATTATAGCTCAGCAAAAACTTGTCCAGGTTCGTATCCATGGGCTGCCGGAACGGGAGCGATGCATTGCCATGGTTGTTGGGGTTGTACAGGCTGGGTGAAATGAAAAGATCGTAACCCAAACTGAATTTGCGGCCGAGATATCCCGGGCTTTGTGCATCCAGCAGTGATGCAAAGCAAATCGCCCCAAATAGCAGCAACTTATTTTTTATGGTGCCTGATGCGCGTGAGTGTATCATACACGTAAGTGTTTACCAGGTCCTTGCTGTCGGGATTGCGAAGTGTGCTGGTGCTGAACATTTTCACTTCACCGCTAACCACATCAAAGAGCACGGCATAATAAAGTGTACGGTAGCGGGGCTTAAGCATATAATAGACCACGTAAGGAATTGGTGCGATGAAAATACTGCTGAGCAAGGTTGCGCCCACGTAAGGCTTGCGTTCGTGCACGCTTACAATTCCGGACCACAAAAAATATCTTGTGCCATACTTCTCCGCAATTTTTCTGATGCCATCGGTGTTAAGCACCATGCTGTTGCTTTCCACACCCGCATCGAGCCGTTCGTTCACCCAATCGTTCACCACCGAAAAATCATTGAACCGGGTCATATCCGTATCGTGAAAACTTCTCGGGTCGATGATCTCGTATTGGAGACCGATCTTTTTTGCCGTATTCGCCAGTAGTTTGGCGTAATCGGCACGACTTTGCTCCGTTGCAACATATTCAACGACATCTTTTTTCCGCTCATCCGATTTTACGTAAAAAGGATTTACGATCACCACCCGGTCTATCCCGAGCGAAAATCCTTTGTTGTTCCCCGGTTCGTTGTATTCGAAATTCTTTTCGGGGAGGGGCGAATCGTGCACCGCACCGAACCGTTGCCTGAATTCGTCATCACTCTTAACGAAATCCACAAATGCATATTTAACAAAATGTTCATCTGGATTGAGGTCGGCCTTATCACGGTTGCGCCTGATCTTATCGTACTTGCTTTGTTCCTGCTGCTCCGCGTCAGCGGAGTCTTTTTGACGCTGTTGTTTTTCTTCTTCTTTTATTTCGCTCAGCGATCTTGCAGAAAAATCATTGATGTGGAGTTTGTAGCGATCGACCAGCAGGGTGAATAAACTGTCGGAAATGGAATTGATCACCGAATCGGCAGGGACGAGCTTATGCGTTTTCCATGTATACCACAGCGCGAGGGTAGTAAGTTCATCGCCCTTTATTTTATTGAAAAGATGGTAAACCTGCTGGGAACTTCCTTCGATATTATCATAATAAGGTATAACGTAGCTATGGTTGTGCCTGGAGCGCAAGAAGCTGAAGTCCTCATTCATCGTAAAAAAATTCCATGAGTTACTTTTGTATTGGGCCAGGGCGTAAAGTGATTTGGAAACGATCTTGTGCAGGTAAATGTTGTCGGGGTATTTTTTGAGCAGGATATATGAAGCGTATATGGCATTCATGTAATCCTGCTCCAGCAGGTACAGGCGGCACAATTCGAATCGGCAGATGTCGCGGCTTTTTTTAAAATCCTCTTCTGAAACGATGAATTTTTTACGGGAGGGTTCGGTTTCAAAAGAGATCTTATCGGAGATGGCGTTCCTGCGTTTGCGGATGTTGGGATGCGTGCTTTTTGCATCATCATAATCATCTTCGCCCTTTATTTGCTGCGTTTCCTTGAGAAAATATTCATCGGGAAGGATAAGGTCCTTGTCCTGGAAAAAGTTCTTATCGAAATCTATTTCTTCGAAAGGAAGGTAAGAGTACTGGAACACCTCGAAAGTTTTCATCACGGCCTTTAAACTGTAATTGGAGTTCATGATGTAGTTGAGGCCTTCCATATCGGCCTCGAGTTCATTTTCCTTGGAGTAATTGCTCTTGAGTAATTCTTTTTCATCAAGGGAGGAAGTGCGGTAATCGGCCTGGTCGATGCGGATATTCTCCATGTAGGCATTGATGGAATGTTTTTTCACATAGTGTGTGATCTCGTGACCGAGGATGTAAGCGAGTTGGGCCTCGTTTTCGAGCTGCGCGATAAGGCCCATGTTGACCAGGATCACTCCTTTGTCGAACGAATACGCATTCACTACGGTTGATTTTGTTACGTAGATCTGCAGCTTGTTGCGAAGCCCCGGGTCGTTCTTGAGTAATTCATCCGCGACCTTATTAACATAAATGCCTACCGGATCGTTCACGAGAAGCGTACCTCCCTGTATCATTTGGTCAATGAAATAATTGGTCTTTACCAGGAACTCTTCTTTACTTCTTCTCAGCTTATAGTCTTTTTCGCCAAGCCGGTTAATGTCCTCCTGGGTTTGTGTTTGCGCATTTTTCACAAAAAGTTCCGGAAGCTTGCCCGAGGAGATCACGGGTACATAATCGTGCGAAAGATCCTGGGACTTCGCGTTCAACAGGAAAATGGAAAGGAAAAGGAAGAGAATACCGGCCTTCTTCATTCGGAACGTCAACATGATCAAAGTTAAGCTTTAACGCAGAGAAAAAAAACAGGGGGGGCAGGGAATTATTTCTTCTTTTTCTTCGGCTTGTTATCCACTTTGTGCTTCTCGGGATATTTTTTCCTGCTCACTACTTTGCCACTTTGGTCGTAGAATGTCCAGGTGCCCCATTTGATGCTTATCCACTCACTGTTCTTATCATGCCGCACCAGCAGGTACTGCGTTTTACTCTGGATCTTTCCATCCTCATAATACGTGATGCACTTGCCGTGAGGCTTGCCATACCTGAAGCCCTGTACTTTGAATAGCCCGCCAAAATCATAATAGAACGACCATTTCCCATCCTTCACCCCATCAATGTAGTCGCCTTCGTCCTGTTTGGCATCCACTTTTTCGAGCCAGGTGATCCAATGCCCGTCCTTCAATCCCTTTTTATAACTCCCCATCATGCTCTTCTTACCGGAAGGGAAATAATAATTCCACTCCCCGCTTTTTAAGCTGTCCTTGTACGTTCCTTCATAACTCATTTTTCCATTCGCATGCCACCCCGTCCATTTTCCATCGGCCACGCCATTTTTAAAATCACCTTCATCTTTGGGTTGGCCATTCGGATACCAGCTTATCCAGTGCCCGTTTTGCCGGCTTTTCAGGTACGGACCTTCCTGCGCCTTTTGTGCCGTGGAAGTATCATACCAAAAGGTCCACAGCCCTTCGCGGAAACTGTTCACGTAATTTCCCTGCTTGAATTTATTTCCCGACTCGTACCAGAAGTTCCAAACGCTGTCCAGCTTGTCCTCTTTATAATTTCCTTCTGATTCCTTTGTGCCGGAAGAGTAGTAGTAGATCCATTTTCCCGTACGCACTTCCATATCGAGCGTACCTTCCATGTTGAGCTTGCCGTTCTCATTGTACCATTTCCAGTAACCGTTCTGCTTATCATTTTTATACTGGCCTTCGCTTTTTAGCGTGCCGTCATCAAAAAAATTCTTACAAGGCCCGTTGAGTTTTCCTTCCACGTAAGTGAGCTCGTGCTGCTTATTTCCTTTTCCTATTGCCGTGAGGATCCATAAGCCATCCTGCTTTCCATTCTTCATATTGCCGGTGCAATGCTGTCCTTTTTGGGGGATGTCCATCTCGTATTTTCCATTTCCATCCTTTACCTGTTGTTCCCCGCGCGAATTCCAGTAGCTCCACACAAAATAATCTTCCCCGCGGAATTCGGTCTCCTGTTTTTTCTTCCCGTTCTCGTACCAGAATTCCCATTTGCCCACCTCCTTGTTGTGCGAATAATTCCCGCGCTTGTTCAGGTTGCCGTTATCATACCATTCGGTGAATGATCCGTCAAGGCTGTCGTTCACGTAAGTGGCATCATTCTGTATATTCCCGTTTTGTCCCCAATAGGTCCATTTACCATTCTTGCGGAAGACCCAGGTATTCTTGTCATCGTAAGCTTTGTAGGTTTCAACGCTGCGCATTTTTCCATCCTCGTACCAGCCGGTCCAGACGCTGTCGGGCACATCGTGTTTATAAAATGCGTCCTGCGCTTTTTGTCCGTTCTTATACCAGTAAGAGCACTTGCCGTTCTTTTTTCCACGGAAATAGGTTTCGCTGGCCTTGGGTTTGCCATCATCATAAAATGATTTCCACTCCCCGCTGTCGAGACCCATGTTGTAATAGCCGGTGCGGTCCACCTTGCCGTTCTCGTACCACAGCGTGTATTTGCCGTGCGGGATACCGTGCAGGAAATTCTGTTCTTCCTTCTTTTTCTTTTTGTCATCATCCCAGTATTCGGTCACGGGTTGAGCGTGAACGAGCTTGGCGGAGTAAGCAAAAAGCAGGAGGAGAAAAATACGTTTCATCGGGAATACAAAGTTGCTCAAAACTATTGTAAATAGAAGTTAAAAACCGGGTGTGCGATAAATACTATCAAAGGGTTTTTCAACAATGTGGTTATAACGTGAAAAGCGGCAAGAGGTTACGGATTTAGGTGCAGCGGTCATTATATTTTGCCGGAAGAAGATAATTATTAATTTTGCAGCCCTGATCGATTGCCCGATCGTCTAATGGCAGGACTACAGATTTTGGTTCTG
>DATDFI010000265.1:0-2950 GCA_036522695.1 Bacteroidia bacterium
AAGACGTATCGATGACCTGAAAAAGTTACTCCCGCAGGCATTGAAATATTACAAGAAGAAATAAAAAAAAAGAAACCCCGAAGATCATTCGGGGTTTCTTTTTTTTATTCAAGTTCCTTTAATTTTTCTTAGTGTTCCCGTTCGAGCCTTCCATCAGTTGATGCATGCCCATCATTTGTTTCATTGTTTGCTGCATCCCTTCTGCCGATCCGTCAAGGAAAATGATATTTCCTTTTCCATATTCAGCAAAATTTTTGATGGCTTCCGTCCACATCGAGAAAAGGATCACGGAGGTGTCCATATTCGCTTGTTCCATTTCTTTCGCGGCTTCGCTCATACCTTTTGCAACTTCCTGGCGGAAGAGGGCCACACCCTGACCGCGCAGCTGGGCCGCTTCTTTCTCCGCATTAGCCGCGATCTTGGTGGCATTACCGTCAGCCTCGGCCGCTTTTGTTTTGGTGATCAATAAAGCCTGTCCTTCGTTCTCTGCAGCAGCCTTCAGGTTGTTGGAAGCAACCACCTGGCTCATGGATTTCATGATAGCTTCGTCAAAAGTAATGTCGTTAAGCTGGAGATCCTGGAGGTGATAGCCCCATTCTTCCAGTGTTTTGTCGATCTGTTCTTTTACATGCTCGGTGATATCCCTGCGCAGTGCCAGAACTTCCGCCTGTTTTTTCAGCGCCACAAAACCGCGTATGGAACCTTCAATGGTGCGGATAAGCGCCTGCATGAAGTTGCGGTCGTCAACGAACTTGAAAGCTACGTTCTGTATGGTGCGCTCATCGTTGTTCAGTACCGAATAAAGGAGCATGGCTTTGAAATAAACATTGGCCTGGTCGATCGTGATGGCCTGGAATTCGAGCTCAACGGAACGGTTCTGCACCGAAACGCGCCTGTAGATCTGCTCGATGATCGGGAGTTTGAAATTCAAACCGGGGCCCATCACCCTGCGGTATTTCCCGAACGTGGTGATCACCGCAATGGTGCCCTGCTGTACGGTTACAAAGCAGGAAAAAAAGATCATGACAACAAAAGCAATACCTACATACATAATAATTTGTCCAGGTTCCATGTGTTTAGTTTTGGAGGGTTAAAAAAATGAATAAAAATGTATTTGGAAGCTAATGTAGTAAAATCACACTACGCACCGCAAAACAATTCTGCGGAGGCGGTCTTGCTTTGGTGATAACGGAATTTATTTAACTTTGCAGGCCTTTTAAATAAGGAAATGCACCCGTAGCTCAACTGGATAGAGCATCTGACTACGGATCAGAAGGTTTGGAGTTCGAATCTCTACGGGTGCACAGGATAGATCGATTTGCGCCCCCTTTTATGGGGGCGTTTTCATTTTTCAGGAAGCAAATCTTTACGCTTTCTGCTTCAACGCTGCTCATGATATAGGGGCGTTTTGCTTTTACAGCCCAATCATATCTCTTTACTTTTTTTCTCATTTCCTGGGTAATTCACAGGAGATCCTTCTTCAAAACGTCCGGCTTTGGCAGCCCTGAGGTTCATTAGGAACATCAGAACAAAATGTCCTATAATATATATTATGTTAAATCGTATGGGTTTGATTATAAGTCTATATATGCTCCTTTTGCTCCCAATACGATCATGTTATGAAAAAACGTAAAAACAAATATTTGAAATGGGTGCTTTCACCGGGTAATCTTTGGAAAGTTGTGTCGTCTTTCCTTACTTTCCTCCTTCAACTTTTGATCAGTCGCGGATGCAAATGAAAAAATAAAGGGAGCATTTCTGCCCCCTTTTCAAAGCCTGGGTACAATCCCCATTGCAACCCGGCCTGATAAACTTCTATTTTTGGATGGTAATTTTAGAACTCATCACCTTGGCATTCTGCACCACCTTTACCAGGTAAATACCTTCACTTTGATCGGAAAGATCCAGGGTTACCAGGGAATCCTCGCTTTTTATGCTTTTTATAAGTCTTCCTGTCATGTCAAATATCTCTATTTGACAAGGTTCATTTTCGGAGCCAGGTAAACTCAAATAGAAATTTCCACTGGTCGGATTCGGATATATCTTAATGTCCTCATTAAGATCGAGGGTTTGGGGTTGCTCATTTTCATCCTGCATCCGGAAATTACCAAATACCTCCTCGTTGCGAACAATAAATGTATTTACCGTTCCGGGATTTATTCCGGAAACCAATGGGCCCGATACCGGTGCGCCTGTCAAATAATTCATTGTTCCGCTAAAGCTTCCGGTAGTATAGGTGTAATAGCCGTTTGCAGCTATTCGCGTTGATAGGTGGTCGTTACCGCCTGTCGCATCAGTAGTTGTGTTGGCCCAAAGCGCTCCTCCTGCTGCATTCATCGAAGCGACAAAAACTCTTTTTGAAAGGCCTATTCCAACATGTAAGCCCCCCGGTATGTAAGCAGCTGGCACAATAATATTGCCGGTTGTGGTTCCCGATATATACAGCTTGTTTCCGTTGTAAGTGATGCCGGTTGACATAACATTACCCATCGGGGAAAATATGCGCCTTGACCAAAAAGGCGTGGCTGCAAGATTAAAAGCTGTTACAAATGTGGATATTTTATTTCCTGGCGCGGGCAAAGGATTGGGTCCTGCAAAAGGAGCACCGGTATAATAGTTATAGGTCCCGGTGCAAAAAGCGTTACCCGCTCCGTTCACTGTTATGCTGGTGCCGTTGGCTACCTGGCTTCCGACTACCGCTCCACCTATTCCAAAAGCTGTCAATTTATTTACATTGCCGGTGGCCCCGTCTAAACGGCATATATACGCGTCCTTTTCTGCCTGGGGATCTATTGTAATTCCGGGAAATACGGGAAATGCAAATGTGAATTCATACTGGCCGGTGATGTACACTGATGTAGAGCCAAAGCCGTTATTCCATATCGCAAGGTCATTCACTGTTGGATGCGAGCCTATTGTTGAAGGTAACGACTCCTGCGTCCATAATGAA
>DATDFI010000266.1:0-9303 GCA_036522695.1 Bacteroidia bacterium
ATAGTGCTCGGCATTGTTTCCATTTTCCTGGTGTGGAAGATCGTGCAGGCGTTGCACATGGAACTGCTGAGCGAGATACTCGGTAAATTCATTGGTGTGGGCGTGATCGCCATCATCATCGTATTCCAGCAGGAACTGAGAAGGTTTTTACTTTTTGTGGGCACCACCGGGTTTTTCGACCGGAAGAATTTCAACCGCAAATTATTCAACTGGAAGATGGGCAAAGGCGGTGGAACTGATCTTGTTTCTATTGTAAAAGCCTGCCGCAATATGTCAGAAAATAAAACAGGAGCCATCCTGGTTGTAACTACCAAAAGCGATCTTAATTTTTATGCGAACACGGGTGAAACGATAGATGCAAAAGTTTCGGCCCGAATGATAGAGAGTATTTTTTACAAGAATAGTCCCTTGCACGATGGGGCGATCATCATTACCGAAAACCGCATCAAAGCAGCGCGCTGCGTGTTGCCGGTTACCGAGGACAATGATTTTCCCGGCCACCTGGGCATGAGGCATCGTGCGGCTGCCGGCATCACGGAGAATTCGGATGCGGTGGCCATTATCGTTTCGGAACAGACCGGTGAGATCTCTTTTGCAAAGGATGGAAAATTACAGAATGGTGTGTCCGGTGAAAAGCTGCGGGAACTTTTAGAAAAAGAGTTAGGATAATTCCATTCTATGCGCTACTTCCTTTTCCTGGTCATCGCTTTTATCATCCTTTCCTGCAACGGAACCAAAGGAAATAAGGAAATAGAAACCTACAGGGTGGAATTACCAGCAGGCTACAGGCACATTGTTATTCCCTTTGATGCTTCCAGCAAAAAACGCATACTCCAATTCCCCAATTACGGGAATGTACTGATCGAGATCTATGAGGGGATTTATATGGATTCAGGTGTTATTGTTCATTCTAAACCCCTTGTCCTGCTTAAACCAAATGATAACGACAGCATCCAATTAGATGTTACAGCTTTTAAACCCGGTTTGTATAGAATGGATTATAATGACAGGAGGTTCGGCTCAAGATTTGTTCTCGATTTTAAATTGAAAGATGACCATTGACACGTCATGAAAACATTCATTTCATTTCCCTGTTTTTTTCTCTTCATCATTGTCGCATCTGCGCAAAGTAAACCCCAACTCTCATCCGATTCACTTCCTGCCTCCATCAAAGCCGACCTGCAAAAGAATTTCAAAAAATGCAAAGTAATAAGTGCCGTATTGGGAAGTGGAGAGAATGGAACAAAGGTTTACAAGGTTGAAGCCGAAGAAGATCACAAGGACAAGATCCTGTATTATCACCTTGTTTACGATTATTCGGGGAAATTATTGAAGAAAGAGAAGGAAAAACAGATCCTTTACAACGACAGCCCCGAGGATAAAAAGCAACCCAAGCACAGCGGAGGCGGGAACCCCTTCCCGAGGTATTGATGACCGCTCCTTCAAAAAAATATCTCTTAATAAGCATTGCGTTCTTGCTTTTCAATACAAGTTCCTTTTCACAGCTCCGCAATTTTGATTCGTACCCGCCCCCTCCCCCGCCCGATTACAGCCGCACGGAATGCTGGGCCACCCTGCCCACCAAATCCGATTCGGCCGACCTTGTTCCACCGGGCAGCGGTTTGAAGAACGGGCAGGATGATGCGAAGGTGGATGTGTTCTTTATTCATCCCACCAGTTATTTCAAAAAGAAAAGCTGGAATGCTTATCTCAACGATGAAGAACTGAATAAGAAAACGGATAACGGTTCCATTAAATTCATGGCAACCGTTTTTAACGAGTGCTGTAAAGTTTATGCCCCGCGTTATCGCCAGGCCACGCTCGAATCGTTCCGTGATTCGGCCAACGGGCGCAAAGCCCTCGCACTCGCATACGAAGATGTAAAAGCCGCCTTCAAGTATTATCTCGAACATTTTAACAACGGCCGCCCCATCGTCATTGCCTCGCACAGCCAGGGCACCTGGCATGCGGTAAAACTGCTCGCTGATTTTTTCGACAAGGATCCCGAGCTCCGGAAAAAATTAGTGGCGGCTTACGTGATCGGTGGTCCGGCCAAAGTAAATGCCTATAAAAATATCCCTATGTGTGATTCGGCAGGACAAACGGGATGTTATATCGGGTGGCGCACCTTTGTGTGGGGAGTTGAACCGGGAGAGCGATCGGGCTTCGATCATATCATGTGTGTGAACCCGCTCACCTGGAAACGAAATGAAGAATATGTTCCGAAACAATTGAATAAAGGAGGATTGCCATTTAATTTCAAGCGCATCGATCCGCAGGTGTGTGATGCGCAATGCAAAGGGGAAGTGCTTTGGGCGCATAAACCAAGAGTGCGCGGGTATTATGCACTTGCAGGCAACTACCATATTGAGGATTACGGTTTGTTTTACATGAACATAAGGGAGAACGTGAAGCTGCGGGTGGAAAATTTCCTAAAACAAAACCCCTGATCATCCCCGCCCCTCATGTCGCTTTCTAAAAAAGAATTCGAGGAACAATACCTTGCCGCGCGGGAGAAAGAAGGCCGTTTGTACGGCATGGACCAGGTGAGACGGCTGCCCAACGTTCGCAGGAGCGACCCCTATTACGAGGAGTGGAAATTACGCAGGAAAAGCGCGGCACGTTTCGTGAAGTATTTGTGCCTGGAATCCCGGTGCACCCGGATCCTGGAGGTGGGCTGCGGCAATGGCTGGTTCGCCAATTACATTTTACAAAATTATTTCCTGGCCCACCCACCATCAGCCCCGCTTCCTTCATTTCAATTGCTCGGGCAGGACATCAACGCATTTGAACTGAAGCTCGCAGAAGAAGCGTTCCCGGACAAACGCTTAAAATGGACGAATGAAAATATTTTTTCAATTACGGGCGAATTCGACCTCATTGTATTTAATGCAAGCTTCCATTATTTCAGCGAGATCACTGCATTGCTCGCCCACCTGGACGAACAACTGGCTGCTCATGGAGATATCCATATTCTCGACAGCCCTTTTTATGAAACAATGAAAGAGCTTAAAGCGGCCCGCCAACGTACAGAAAAATACTTCAGCGGTTTAGGCTATCCCCGGCTCGCCTCCATCTATACCCCGCATCTTTATAGTGAATTGGAAGAACTGGGATTCGGCACTTTTTACAGGCCCAAGAAGCGAAACCTTTTTCAAAAGCTTTTCAGGATACGATCGTCCCCATTCCCCTGGCTTGTTTATCAAAAAGGATCTGCCCGCCCGGCAAAAAACTAATGGTAAGGAACAGCTTGACCCCGTAAAAGGTACTCCGCAGGTTATTTGCCCGCTAACTTCAGGTCTTCCACCAGCTTCACCACGAATTCAAGCTGTTCTTCACGGGTAAGATCGGTATTATCGAGCACGATGGCATCATCGGCTTTACGGAGCGGGCTCTCCTGGCGATGGGAATCCTCATAGTCGCGTTCGAGCAAATTCTTCTTTACTTCTTCAAAAGTGACCTTTATCCCCTTTGAAGTGAGTTCATCGATCCTTCGCTGCGCGCGCACATCCATATCGGCCGTCATAAAAACCTTTAATTCCGCATCAGGAAAAATGCTGGTGCCGATGTCGCGCCCATCCATCACCACTCCCTTGTTTTTCCCGAGTTTGCGCTGGATCTTTTTCATGGCATCCCTCACCTCTTTGATCACGCTGATGTGACTAACATTATTGTTCACGTCCATCTGCCGGATCTCTTTCTCCACGTACTCCCCGTTCAAATAGGTATCCGAAGCTTTGGTGTGGTCGTTATACTTAAAAGAAAGATGGATATCGTCCAGCGCTTTCACCACATCATCCTTGAAAAATTTTCCGTCCTTGATCAACCCTTTGCGCAGGCAATACAAGGTCACCGCGCGGTACATGGCACCGGAATCCACATAGCTGTATCCAAGGCGAGCAGCCAGGGCTTTTGCGATGGTGCTTTTGCCGCAGGCAGAATAACCGTCAATGGCTATGGTGATCTTTGACATTTGCGAATTACAAATAGCTTACTAATCTACGAATAGAATGTGTGGACTAAGATAATGATTCGGAAAAGTAGATACCCGGGAGTTAATAAAAAAGGCGGGAAATATTACAGGATAGGCCCCCGATCCCTGCCACCCCTCGTATATTCATACGCCATTCGAAATCCGAAGGAGAAGTAATTGGCAGGTCTTACTTCTTTTTATAAAAATCCGCTAAATTGGTGGTAATGGTGAAGTGGTTGGAACCACCGGCCAAATGATAAGATGCGTGACCGTAACTGAGCTGGAATTTGGAGATTTTGATCCCGAACCCGAATGAAAAGCCTACAAGCCCCGAGCGCGTATCCAGTTTGAGCTCCTGCCTGCGCTCATAATTGTAACCAAAACGGATGTTGAAGTTCTTCGTCAACAACAATTCTCCACCAAAAATTGCATGACGCAAAAGTTTGTCCCCGAACTGTTTCACTTTACTTTGCTTGATGGGCTCGTGTGTGAGCGGATCTTCCGTTAAAGGAGGATTGGCCGGATCGATATAGGTGAGGTCCCATTTTTCAAGATGCGTAGCGATAAGCGAAACGCGGAAAGGAGCATGCTTGGGCTTGCCCGAGAGGCCCAACTGCACTTCGAACGGAAGTTTTTCCCGCGTCTCCACGTAAGTGCGCCATTGCATGCCCACGTTCTTCACCACGCCCGCAACGGTAAGGTTCCGCTTTGAATTGTACCAGGTGGCGCCAATATCCACCGCGTTGCCAATAGAATACCAGGAATCGAGAACGGAATAGATGGTCTTCAACTGTGCGCCAACAGAGAACATGGTATCGATAGCTTTTGAATACCCGAGGTTCAAACAATATTCCGAAGCGCGGAAAGTTCCTTCCGTTGTCCCTGTTTCATCGGCACGGGTGAATTTTCCATAATCGAGAAACTGCATCCCTGCGCTAAAATTTCCTATTCCCTCGAAACTGCGCGCATAAGTGGTGTAGCCGTAATTCACATCACTGAAATAATTGATATAATTCATCGCGAGCTTGTTGCTCATGGAGGGATTCAGCAGGGAAGGATTTTGGGCGATAAGGTTGATGTCATCGTCCTTCACGCAAATAAGATTACCGCCAAGTGAAGCCGTACGCGCGCTGAAAGGGAGGTTAAGGAATTCATAGGTGGCATTTCCCCCGATCTGCGCGGCTAATTTTGCGGCAGGTAAGAGTGTAAAAAACAAGAAAAGGTGCCAACGCCTCATCGGGCAAAAATACGATTTATACGCTAACGTATCCGCGGGCCTTTTATTGTCCTCGCTGCTTTTCAGCGGCTTATTCAATAATATGTATCTTTATTCATATCATTTTCACTATGAATTACATCCTGTTTGATGATAAGCGCGCGGAATTACTTCCCCTGAGTTTTACCCGGCCGGTAGCCGAAATGCGCATAGGCATACTCAGCATCCGTGAAAAATGGGAACGCTATCTTAACTCCAGGGCTTCCTGGTCAACGGAGGATTACCTATCCAAAAAATTCCCATCTGAATTCGCCATTGATGAAGATAATGTCTGGATCAACGGTTCGGTTTGTCCCAATGCAAAGCTGGTAGAGGAGATCGCAAAACTTGGACCGGGACAGGAACTGGTGGCCGGTGAAACGCTGATCGCCCGCAATACGGGTGACGAAAAAGTGCTGGATAACAAGAAGAGCGATCGCGAGAAATTTGAAAGCCACGCCAGGGCCTCTCAAATATGCAGCCTCTGGGATATTTTTTCAAAGAACGGGGAACAACTTATTGCTGATTTTGATTTGATCACGAAGGGAAGAAATTCCCACGCGCTAAGTAAGACCAACCAGGTACTGGGTGTTGAAAATATTTTTGTGGAAGAGGGCGCTAAGGTGGAATGCGCCATTTTGAATGCGGTCACGGGCCCTATATATATAGGTAAAGATGCGGAGGTCATGGAAGGCAGCATGGTGCGGGGGCCTTTCTCGCTGGGTGAACATTCCACTTTAAAACTCGGAGCTAAAATTTATGGTCCCACCACTATTGGCCCTCACTGCAAAGTGGGCGGTGAAGTGAATAACTCTGTGATATTCGGGTACAGCAACAAGGCACATGATGGCTTTTTAGGCAATTCCGTTATCGGGGAATGGTGCAACCTGGGTGCCGATTCTAACAATTCCAACCTAAAAAACAATTATGCGGAAGTGAAGCTGTGGGATTATGAGAAGGGTAGGTTTGTGGGGACCGGGTTGACCTTTTGCGGTTTGATCATGGGCGATCACAGCAAATGCGGGATCAATACCATGTTCAATACCGGCACGGTGGTTGGCGTGAGCGCCAATATTTTCGGGGCGGGTTTCCCGAGGAATTTCGTGGCCGATTTTTCGTGGGGCGGGGCAGCAGGTTTCAGCACGTACAAGCTCAAAGAAGCTTTTGAAACGGCTGAACTCGTTTTCCAGAGAAGAGGGATGGACTTTGATGAAACGGAGAAAGAAATACTCACTAAAATTTTTGAGCTCACCGAAAAATTCAGGAAGTAAATCCGGCACATGCCTTTATTCAAAGGAAAAGAATTTTTTATTGCAACCCTACTCGTTCTCCCAACGGTTGTATTTGCCCAGGTGTTTCCCTACCCGGGAACCTGGAGGACGCATCATTCCTACGTGAATTTCATTTACGACTTCGATCTTTCAGGAGGTGTGGATTACCATTACCGGAGCGAATTCAGGGAGCACGATGTTAAGGGAAGGACGAGGATCTCGAATGATACGATCTTCATCTCCTATTTCCCGTTCATTACTTCTGAGAACCAGGGAGCTGTTCCAGGTGATACGCTGCACATACAGGTTTTCCGGCAGGATAGCGGAACGTACATTCCTCATGCCGATTTCCAGGTGTTTTATCATGACGGGAAGCGCTCTTCATTTTATGCCGGTGAGAAGGGAACGAGCAGCGTTGCCAATTTCAGCAACATCGATTCCATTTTTTTTGTGAGGGAGTTTTGTAATTCGAGCGGGCAAAGCCTTTTTGCGCTGCGCAAACAACAACTCGCTTCCAATAACCTGCGGGTGTACATCAATATCGGTGCCTGGCAGATCTCAAAGTTCGGGCAAGGCCATCCCACTTCCCTCCCACCCGATACGCTGGTGAGAGTAAATGGTGATAAACTCCGTAAACTTCACCCGGCCTGTCACCTTTTCCTAAACGACCGTAAGGAAAAAAGTTTTTCTGTAAGCAAGGACAACCGGCTCACTTATGAAGTAGATGGGTACAAAGGAGACCTCTTTTTACTGCAGGTCAAAATGCCGCATGGCTGGGTGATCATCGATACGATGAAGGCCGATGCAGGGGGGCATGTTGTAATAAAGGACTACCCGCTGAAATTAAGATCCGGTAAAAATGAATTTTCGTTCATGGCGAACGATGATGACCCTTACATGCAGGGAAGCAGGTGGAAATTGAGATCTTTTGATGTGACCTCCGCTAAACCAAAAGCAAAATTACTGTCAACCACCTTCAGCGACACATTGAGGTTCAGCGACAGCACCTGGTACGACCTGGTGAGCTTTAAAGACAAAACAAAGAAAAGGGGGTTCGGAAAGATCATTGATTGCAGCGGTCTCGAGGACGGGAGTTATCAACTCGTTTATGAAAATGCGATAGTGGAAGTTAAGAAGCGGAAAACAGGGAAGTAGCAGCGCGACCTTTATACCTTAATATCTTTATACCTTATTACTTCTTCATAGAGATCTTCGTACATCGGCAGGATATTTTTGATGTCGAATTTTTTAGCCTGCTCGAAAGCATTGGATTTGAATTTTGAGAGTACGGTATCATCCGTCAAAATACGGATGGCATTCTTCGCCATATCAGCCACATCGCCCACATTGCTCAGGTAACCCGAATAGCCGTGAGTGTTCACTTCAGGTATTCCACCCGTGTTGGTGGAGATCACCGGCACTTTGCAGGCCATGGCCTCTAATGCTGCCAAACCAAAGCTTTCTGTCTCCGAAGTGAGCAGGAAAAGATCGGCCAAACATAAGAACGGTGTGGGATCAGCTACCTTTCCGAGCGAGCGAATATCCTGGCAAGTGTCAAGCTCACGGCACAGTCGCTCGATATTGGTCCGCTCGGGCCCATCACCCACCAGGATCAGTTTGGAAGGATAAGCTTTTCGCACTTTATCGAAAACGCGCAGCACGTCTTCAATGCGCTTTACCTTCCGGAAGTTGGATACGTGAATAAGTAAGCGCTCCCCGTAAGGCGCGAATTGCTTCTTTTCACACTGGCATTTCTCAAATTCCTTTTTATAATCCTCGAGGTTGATGAAATTGGGGATCACGCGAATGTCCTTCGTGATATTGAAATATTTGTAGGTATCGTCCCTCAAACTTTTTGAAACAGCGGTCACTGCATCGCTATTATTGATAGCGAAAGTGATCACGGGCTCGAAAGAGGCATCCTTTCCAACGAGCGTGATATCCGTGCCGTGCAGCGTAGTGATAAACGGGATATGTATTCCCTGCGATGCAAGGATCTTTTTCGCCATGTACGCAGCGCTGGCGTGCGGGATGGCGTAATGTACATGTAAAAGATCGAGTTTCTCATGCTTCACCACATCCACCAGCTTGCTCGATAAAACCAATTCGTACGGCTGGTAATCGAACAGGGGATAATCGGAAACAGAAACTTCATGGTAAAAAATATTCCCCGAAACAATATCGAGGCGTACGGGCTGGCTGTACGTGATAAAATGCACCTGGTGGCCTTTAAGCGCAAGGGCCTTGCCCAGCTCCGTGGCCACTACTCCACTCCCCCCGAAGGTGGGATAGCAAACGATACCTATTTTCATCTACAAATAGCGAATAAGATACGAAGTTACGGATCCGTAAAGCTAAACTAAAGATGGAATGGAAAGAAAAAACCGGGCAAATTATTCTTAACGTCATCGCAAAGTAATATTCTTATTCAGCAGGAATATAAATATCGAACCTTGCGCCCTTGTTCAATTTCCCGGAAGCAGTAATAACACCGTGATGGTTTTCAACAATACGCTTGCATATAGCCAGCCCCATGCCGGTGCCCCGGTATTCTTCCTTGCTGTGAAGACGCTGGAACACTTCAAAGATACGTTCGCTGTACTGCGGATCAAATCCAATTCCGTTATCCGTATAAATGATATGGCAGTAATTGATCTTTCCTGATAATTTTTCGACATTTAACTTACTCCCGTGTACGATCTCGCCCTTGATCGATATACGCGGTGGCCTGCTCGGCTTCTGGAATTTAAGGGAATTACCGATAAGATTGTGGATGAGTTGCCGGAACTGGAAGCGAATAATAT
>DATDFI010000267.1:0-6689 GCA_036522695.1 Bacteroidia bacterium
GGCCGTCTCTTTCTTTATAAGATGGGGGAACAAGGATATAAAGGTTTACGCGTGTACCAGGAAGGATATAAACTGGCAATGGAAGTGTTTTTTCTTTCAAAATCCTTTCCGTCCGAAGAAAAGTTCTCACTCACTTCCCAAATAAGAAGGTCTTCGCGGTCGGTGTGTTCTAATATTGTAGAGGGCTATCGTAAACGCGTTTATCCAAAACATTTTTCGAGCAAAATGACCGATGCCGACCAGGAATGTTCAGAAACAATGTTATGGCTTGACTTTGCCAGGGATTGCGGTTATATCTCCGAAGAAATAAAAAATGAGCTTCAGAAGCGATATGAAAAAATTGGAGGAATGTTGGGAACAATGGCCGGTCAACCGGAAAAATTTTTGCCTCGAAAAAAATTATAAAAAATGAAAAAATTGCCGAATTCTTCTAAAATTAAATCTGCCAGGGAGGCCCAAAAAAAGGCACCCGCCTACCGCCTCCTGCCTGCTATTAAATATTTTTTTGTTTGAACACTCAAAATACTTATTGCACCCGAACATGATCCTCCTCCTCCTCGGCTCCGGTGGCCGCGAACATGCCTTCGCCTGGAAGCTCAGTCAAAGTAAGAAACTAAGTAAACTTTTTATTGCGCCCGGCAATGCAGGCACGGCACAATGCGGTACTAACGTGAACATGTCGGAAACGGATTTTGAGGCCATCAAAAAATTTGTGCTGGAGAATAAAGTGGAGATGGTGGTGGTGGGCCCTGAAGCCCCGCTTGTAAAAGGAATTCACGATTTTTTTCTGCTCGATGAGCAATTAAAAAATATTCCTGTGATAGGCCCCGGTAAATATGGTGCGCAGTTGGAGGGCAGTAAGGATTTTTCGAAGCGCTTTATGCAACGTCATAAGGTGCCTACTGCTAAATATGAAACGTTCACCAGGGACAATTTGAGTGCAGGAATGAAATTCCTGGAAACGCTGCAGCCTCCTTATGTTTTAAAAGCCGATGGCCTCGCAGCCGGTAAGGGTGTGGTGATCCCGGACACGCTCAGCGAAGCACGGCAGGAACTTACCGAGATGCTTGCCCACGCCAAGTTCGGTGATGCATCCTCCAAAGTGGTGATCGAGGAATTTTTAAAAGGCATTGAGCTTTCTGTTTTCGTTCTCACCGATGGGAATTCCTACAAAATACTTCCGGCAGCAAAAGATTATAAGCGCATCGGGGAGCAGGATACCGGTTTGAATACCGGGGGGATGGGAGCGGTATCGCCCGTGCCTTTTGCCGATGATGAATTTCTGAAAAAAGTGGAAGAGCGCATTGTGGTCCCCACCGTGAATGGAATTAAAAGTGAAAAAATAAATTACAAAGGATTTATTTTTATTGGGCTTATGAATGTGAACGGGGACCCTTACGTGATCGAGTACAACTGCCGTATGGGCGATCCCGAAACCGAAGTAGTATTGCCCCGCATCAAGACCGACCTCCTGGAATTGTTCATTGCCGTGGCAAATGGCAAACTGCATGAAATAGAGCTGGAACTTGATGAGCGTTTCTGCACTACGGTGATGATCGTTTCGGGCGGTTACCCGGGTGATTACGAAAAAGGAAAAAAGATTAGTGGGCTGGAGAAGGTGGAAGGCAGCATGGCCTTTCATGCAGGTTCAAAATTATCGGGCAGCGATGTGCTTACCAACGGGGGACGCGTGATCGCAGTAAGTTCGTTCGGGAAAACAATGGACGAGGCCTTGAAAGCCTCTTACGCTAATGTGAATAAAATAGAATTCGAGCGAATGTATTACAGGAAGGATATAGGAAAAGACCTTGCCGTTTATTTCCGGTCCTGAGCCGAAAGCAACAACAAGGTCTCTTAAAAAGCTTATTTCAAGGTGTTATTCTCGGCCGCTTCCCTATTGTATTTAGCCATCATGCTCATCCAGATGAAAAAAGCGATAAAGCCGACAGTGATAAAGAAAGCGTTAGGCATCCAGCGGATTTTTTCCATGAAATGAATGAAGAACCACTGCGAGGCCCGGCCGATGAAATCCCAAAGTGAAGTAAAGTTCATATGCTTGCGATTGTGTTACCCGACAAAAATAAAAATTATCCCGATACCGCGGCTTTTCCGTTCAAAAATCCCTAAATCCCTTGCTGGCAGGCTATTTTAAGCGAAACAAGACCCAGGCCCTCCTGGCCCTCCCCGCAGTGATAGCGGTGTTATGGGTGTTCCCTTTCTTGCACCCCTCCGGATTGAAAGGCGAGCACCTCATGCCCTTGTACGATATGCTGGTGCATGCAGTGGGCGATAAACCTTATTTACAATACACCCTTGCGGTGCTTTTGCTCATTGGCGAATGCTTCCTCATCAACCATTTGGCAGTGGAACAGGAGATTCTCGCCACACCCACCTATATGCCCGGGCTGGTTTACGGGATTTTCATGAGCTGTAACTCACAACTCACCACGCTGCATCCTGTGTTGTGTGCCAACCTTTTTATCCTGCTCGCCATCAACCGGCTTTTTTCAACGCATCGCAAAGAGACCGCTTTTTCGGAAACTTTCGATGCAGGATTTTATGTGGCCATCGCATCGCTGTTCTATATCCCTTCCTTCGTTTTTATGCTGTTGGTGTGGATCAGCCTTGTACTCATCCGCCCTTTTGTATGGAGGGAGTGGATCATCTCCCTCATCGGGTTCGTGGTCCCTTATCTTTTTGTGGCCATGTATTTTTACTGGACCGATAAATTCTGGTTCCTGTGGTACGATAAGATATTTTATCCCATTACATTAAGCCACATCGAGCTGGACCGGCCTCTCACCGAATATTTTTTGCTGGGTATCATGGTGTTCATTACGCTGGTTTCACTTACCCGTGTATCCCGCGGGGTGGCCATCAATACCGTGAGGGCAAAAAATAATATCCTGGCGCTGCTGTGGATGTGCGGGATCTCGCTCGCCTCGGTGTTCATCGCCCCGCAATTCAACCTTAAGTATTTTGCATTCCTCTCCATTCCCTGCTCGGTATTTGCCGCCAACTACTTTCTTTCCATCAAGCGCTCCTGGTTCGTTGAGTTCTTATTCACGATCCTGCTCCTCGCCATTGTAATGGGACAGTTGAAGGATATTGGGGTGTTGTGATCGGGGCGATGCTGCGTACAATATGTTGTCCTACTTTCCCGCTGCCAGGGACGCGAAAAAATCCATGTGAGTTCATGGCGAAGCCGGCCCGCATTAGTACAATTGATGAATTCCCGTCAAACATTATTTAACATAACCCTGTCACAAAGCACATATCCCCAAGTGCCTCCTCTTTTCTTATCTTTAACCCCTCTTTAAAGAGAATGAGCAAATTCAAACGACATACCGTAACCGCAGCGCTCCCATATGCCAATGGGGGAGTGCACATCGGTCACCTGGCCGGCTGCTACCTGCCTGCCGATATTTACGTGCGTTTTCTCCGCTCCAAAGGCGAAGATGTGAAATTCATCTGCGGAAGTGATGAACACGGAGTACCCATCACCATCAAAGCAAAAAAGGAAGGTATCACCCCGCAACAGGTAGTGGATAAATACCATGCACTGATGCGTGATTCGTTCGCAGGCTTCGGCATTTCCTTCGATATTTACTCGCGCACTTCCAACAAAGTGCATCACGAAACGGCTTCGCAGTTCTTCAGGGACCTTTACGATAAAAGAGTTTTTACTGAAGAGGTGACCGAGCAGTATTTTGATGAGAAGGCGAACCAATTTCTTGCCGATCGTTATATCATAGGCACCTGCCCCAAATGCGGGAACGAGAATGCCTATGGCGACCAGTGCGAAAAGTGCGGCACCTCGCTCAGTCCCACCGAGCTCATCAATCCCCGCTCAACTTTATCGGGTGAGAAACCTGTTTTGCGTAAAACGAAGAATTGGTTCTTGCCCCTCGATAAAATGCAGCCGCAGATCGAGAAGTATATCGAGTCGCATAAGGACTGGAAAGCGAATGTTTACGGGCAGTGCCGTTCCTGGCTCGACCAGAAATTGCAGCCGCGTGCGATGACACGTGACCTCGACTGGGGTGTGAAAGTGCCTTTGCCCGATGCCGAAGGAAAGGTACTTTACGTTTGGTTCGATGCTCCTATAGGATATATCTCTGCCACAAAAGAATTGCTTCCCAACGAATGGAAAAAATACTGGTGCGATAAGGAAACGCGTTTGATCCATTTCATCGGGAAGGACAATATCGTTTTCCATTGCATCATTTTCCCGGCAATGCTCATGGCGCACGGTGATTTTATTGTGGCGGATAATGTCCCGGCAAATGAATTTCTGAACCTGGAAGGCGATAAGATATCCACTTCACGCAATTGGGCCGTATGGCTTCACGAGTACCTTGTTGATTTTAAAGATAAGCAGGATGTATTGCGCTACACGCTTTGTTCGAATGCACCCGAGGCCAAGGACAATGATTTTACCTGGAAGGATTTTCAGTTGAAGAACAACAGCGAGCTGGTGGGCATACTCGGTAATTTTGTGAACCGCACCCTGGTGCTCACGCAAAAATATTACGGGGGAAAAGTTCCGGTGGCGGATGAGTACAACAAGAACGACCTGTATTTGCTGGAAGAAATAGGAAAATACCCGGCAAGGATCGGGGCATCGCTGGAACAGTTCCGTTTCCGCGAGGCATTGTCGGAGTTGATGAATCTTGCGCGGGCGGGTAATAAATACCTGGCGGATAACGAGCCCTGGAAGATCGCGGCCAGCGATGAAAAACGCGTGCGCACCATTTTAAATATCTCCCTGCAGATCTCGGCCAACCTTTCGGTGTTAATGGAACCGTTCCTGCCCTTTAGCGCGGGCAAACTTTCGGAAATGCTTAACCTGAAAGGCCTGCGTTGGCGCGATGCCGAACGTACAGACCTTTTGAAGGCGGGCCACCAGCTCGGCATACCGGCATTGCTTTACGATAAGATCGAAGATGCGGGTATAGAGGCGCAGGTGAATAAACTTCACGAATCGAAAAAGATGAACGAGAAGCAAAATGCGCAGCTAAAAGAACAAAAGGCTGAAGTGACCTTTGATGATTTCTCGAAGATGGATATTCGCGTGGGCACCATACTGGAAGCGGAAAAGGTCCCGAAGGCGGACAAGCTCCTTCAATTAAAAATAGATACCGGTATCGATGTGCGTACGGTGGTCTCTGGTATTGCGGAATTTTATAAGCCGGAAAGCATCATCGGGCAAAAGGTGAGCATACTCGTGAACCTCGCACCGCGTAAAATAAAAGGGATAGAATCGCAGGGTATGATACTGATGGCGGAAAATCCTGCTGGTGAACTTTCTTTTGTGGTACCCACCAGCGAGGGGAGCAGCAACGGCAGTATAATTAAATGATCTTGGCCTGACTCGATTATTATATAATGTAGAGGCGCGATCGATCGCGTCTCTACCGTTTAATCCCCTCACCATGCTCAAAAAGATCTATTTTGCTTTTTTCTTACCAGCGATCGTTGTTCCTTCGGTCGCGCAAACCACAAGCTCCTTTTATCTTCCTTCCAACATCAAAAGCGCTTACGAAAAAGGAACCCGCTCTCCTGATGGAAGTCCCGGTAAAAATTACTGGCAAAACTCCGGGGATTACGAACTCAAAATAAAATTCGACCCGGCTACACGTTTGCTCGATGGAAGCGAAGTGATCACCTATTATAATAACAGTCCCGATACCCTTCACCAGCTATTATTCCGACTGTACCCGAATTACTACAAAAAGAACGAGCTGCGCGACCAGGTGGTGCGGTATGAAGATGAGAATGAAGGAGTGATCATTGATAAACTGGTGATCGGGGGCGAGGAGATGGATACGGCTGCAAGAGCTCATCGTGTTGTGTTCAACAATACCAACATGAGCGTTTTTTGTAAAAGCATTTTCCCAAAACAAAAAGTAAAGGCGGAGGTGAAGTGGCACTACACGCTTAACAAAGGTTCGCACCAGCGCACGGGCCAGGTGGATGCCGGGGCATTTTTCATCGCCTATTGTTTTCCGCGCGTTGCAGTGTATGATGATGTGCAGGGCTGGGACGAGAGCGTATACATGGGCGTGAACGAACCGTATTTCGATTTCGGGAATTTTAATGCGGAAGTTACCGTGCCGAAAGATTACGTGGTGTGGGGTACAGGCGTGCTGCAAAATCCTGAAACAGTACTTGCACCGAATATCCTCGAGCGATATAAAGCGTCACTCACTTCCGATTCTGTTTCCCTGGTGGTAGGAATGGAAGACCTCGCAAAAAATGCAGTGACAGCGAAAAATGCATGGAACACCTGGGTCTTTCGTGCGGAGGATGTTCCCGATTTCAGCTTTGCCATCAGTGATCATTATGTGTGGCAATCGGTGAGCACGGTGGTCGATCCTTCCACGAAAAGAAGGACCGTGATCAATACTGCTTTCAACCCTGAACACACGGATTTTTTCGATGTGAACTTTTTCTCCAGGCGTACAGTGGAGGTAATGTCGAATGATTTTCCAGGTGTTCCATACCCTTACCCTCACATCACCGTGTTCGATGGGCTCGACCAGATGGAGTATCCCATGATGGTTAACGATAACCCGCTTGAGAGTAAGGCAGAGACCGTAGAACTCACCGATCATGAGATCTTTCACACCTTCTTCCCCTTTTACATGGGCATCAACCAAACCAAATATGCCTGGATGGATGAAGGC